>PWZK01000281.1 GCA_003567495.1 Candidatus Brocadiaceae bacterium | reverse complement strand
TCAAAATTCGAAAAATAAAAACGCAACTTCTTTCAGCGCCAACGGCGCGTCATGCTAAAGCCTATGGCAAAGCGCAGGTCCAACGGACCGAAGCGAAGCCATAGGAAACCGATGCCCGGACAGCGTAGCCCTGTAGGGGCGACATAATGATCTACATGCTCCCGGGTCGCCTTTTTCTCCACGGCTATACCGTCCCTTCAGGACTCATTTATTGCGCACGTTACCTGCCCTGTGGCTTCGCTTCGGCCCCATTCGGGGCCTTCACTTCGCCACAGGCTATAACATATCGCGCTTACAGCGCTTACTTCGATCGTTGCATTGTCATTGAATATTAGATATTTGTCTTTCGTAATTGCCGTCTCGTCGTTGCCGTTATGCTAAAACTTTTTTGAGTCTTTTGAAAAAGTTTTATTGTTAGTGTTAATCTGTTATCATGTTAATAAAAAACATTTTAACAGAAAGTCTGGGCTCTTTCAAATGATTAGTTGTGAGATCTTCAGGTCAGACACTGATGGTCGTTTGATTCACTTTACTTCTCGTGCTTTTTTCCATATAATACACAAACTGTATGTTTGGTGCGAGAATTAATTTTTTTGGGAGCTTTTGTTATGGATAAACGCCAAAAAACGGGCGGAGAGCACAAGTCGGGGGGCGGGTTAGAGCATTTTTTTTCGAGGATAGCCGAGGATTTTCACAGATTCTGGCGTCCCGTGGCGGCTGTCGTCGTTATCCTTGTAGCGGGCTTTCTCGTCTATCAAAACTATGCGGTAAGGAGGGATACTCACTTCAAGGCCACATGGAAAGCGCTTTCAGAACTGCCGCGTGTTCATCCGATGATGTCAGAAGAACAACGGGAGGAACAATTACGCGATGTGATCGAAGAATGCCGGAGGCTGCTTGCCGAGCAGTGGAAGACGCGGGCTACGCCATGGGTACTCCTGCGTCTGGGCAATGCGCATCTTAAACTGGGCGAGCCTGAGGCGGCCGCGGTGGCTTTTGACCGTGTTAAGGAAGAATATAAAAATCACCATGTTTATCATCTGGCTCTTCCCAATCTGGCCGTTTCTCTCGAGCAGGTTGGAGACCACGATGAAGCCGCGGGCATATATGAGATTCTTATTTCGGAGGAACCTGACAATCCATTCTGGGCGGTGGCGGCGGGCAGAAATTATGAGCTCGCAGGCGATAGAGATGCGGCAATAAATGCATATCGGAAAGCCGTACGGAAAGCTGCTGATAAGGAAGTTGCCCGGCATAAACTGGAAGTTGTCGATTTCAGGGTGAGCGTGCTGGAAAGGGAGGGCGATTTGCTGCAAGCGCTTCCGGAACCACTCGAACCTCTGCCGGGCCCCGAAGATATCCAGCCGGATATCCCGCCTGAAACGCCTGATCCGGAAATTGTGCCAGAGCTTGAAGACGTGCCGGATCAGCCGCTGCTGGACGCTGAGCCGCCGGAGGCCGAGCCCGAATAATATTCCCGGGCCTGACCCGGACGAGCCGGAATGAGGAATGAGTGTATGAAAATCCGTTACAGTTTACAAAAAAGGTTATAGAACACATGCTTTGGAGCAAAACTCTGATCCCCACACTGAAGGAGGTGCCGGCCGAGGCCGAGGCTTTAAGCCACGTGCTTATGCTCAGGGCCGGACTGATACGCAAGCTCGGCAGCGGGACTTATAGTTACCTGCCTGCCGGTTATAGAATAATAAACAAAATAACTTCAATAGTGCGGGAAGAGATGAACCGGGCGGGGGCCGTAGAGATACTTATGCCCGCTCTCTGGCCGGCGGAATTGCTCAAGGAAAGCGGAAGACTGGAAGCGTTCGGCAGCGACGTTATTCGGTTTACAGACAGACATAACCGAAAAGGCGTGCTTGCTCCCACGCATGAAGAGGTCGTTACTACTCTTGTCAGAGACAATGTAGACAGCTACAAACAGCTTCCTCTTACCCTGTATCAGGTGCAGACAAAATTCAGGGATGAAGTGAGGCCGCGTTTCGGGGTGCTGAGAACGCGTGAGTTTTTGATGAAAGATGCCTATAGTTTTGACACGGATCTTGCCGGGCTCGAAAAAAGTTATCAAGCGATGTACGATGCTTACTGTCGTATATTTGATCGCTGCGGGCTCGATTACGTTATAGTCGAAGCGGAGTCCGGTGCGATGGGCGGCTCCCGGTCGCAGGAGTTTATGGTTCAGAGCGATATCGGCGACGATAAATACGTGCGGTGCAATTCGTGCGGTTACGCCGCAAACGTGGAGAAAGCGAACATAGCCGGCCCGCAGGAGCCCCCGCCGGCAGCAGATGAAGCAAATTCGGGCCCCGATGAAGTGGCGACGCCCGGAGCGCGGACGATCGAGGAGGTGAGCAGGTTTTTGAACGCCGCCCCTGAAAGAATGATAAAAACCCTGCTCTATGAAGTGGGTGGGCGCGCCGTTGCGGTGTTGCTGCGCGGAGACCACGAACTGAATGAGAATAAATTGTTGCGTGCCCTGGAAGGGGAAAATCCGGTGGCCGCCGATGCCGGGTTTATCGAGAAAGTCACCTCCGCTCCGGTAGGTTTTGCCGGGCCGGTCGGGTTGAGCGGTAGCGTGGATATTATAGCAGATAAGGCAGTTATGCAGATTGAAGATGGAATTACGGGTGCGAATAAAGCGGATTTTCACCTCCGTGGTGTAATTCCCGGGCGCGATTTCAGACCGTCGAAAATAACAGACCTGCGTGTGGCCCGGGATTCGGACCCTTGCCCGGAATGCACCCGCCCTATGACGCTTCATCATGGTATCGAGGTTGGTCATCTGTTCCAGCTCGGGACAAAATACAGCGACGCGCTTGGCGCCGGTTTTCCGGCCGCAGACGGCGGCAAAAAACCTTATATCATGGGATGCTACGGGATTGGAATAAATCGTATCGCAGCCGCCGCGGTGGAAACGTTTGCGGATGAAAAAGGTATAGTCTGGCCTTTCGAAATAGCGCCATTCCAGGTGGCGGTACTTTGCCTTGATACCGACAGCCCGGAGCTTATGAATGCTGCCCGCCGGGCCTGCAACAACCTGCAGGAAAACGGAATAGATGTTATTCTGGACGACAGGGATGAAAGGCCGGGATCGAAATTTAAGGACGCCGAGCTCGTTGGTTTCCCGGTCATGGTGGTGGTGGGTAAAGGGTATGAAAAAAATGGGCTTCTCGAAGTGCAGGTGCGCAGCAGCGCCGAGCGCCTGGATATGGCCGAAGAAGAACTGGCGTCTGAAGTGCTTAAATTGTTGGATACATGACCCTAACCCGGACAAGTCGGAATCTGGAATAATGATTTCGCACAAAAAACCTGAACCCGCCAAACTTGTATGTCCGGTGCTTGCCGCTGAAGAGTCGCGGTTTGAAAGGGTGGAGATGGTTATGCAGGAGGAATACGGGCCGATTGACCTGATAAGCGCAACCTGGAATTTTGATTTCACTGATTATTACGAAGAGGAGATGGGAACAGGCCTAAAGCGTCGCATCTACAGCTTTCGCAACCCGATCGACCCGGCCCGGCTCGCTGATATTAAAGTTTTCACCAATATGCAGGAAAAAAACATTTCACAATACTTCGGGAATAAAAATGGCAGAGCCGTAAACCTCGACCCGGGATATGTTTGTCAGAGCAAGCTTGTGCTGGCTTCCACCAAGGACTATTCCCATCGTGTTTATCTGCACAGCGGTATTTTCGCCGAAATAACGCTTCAGTGGAAAGGACACGGTTTTATGCCCCTGGAAACGACCTATCCGGACTACCGGTCAAAAGAATACAGGGAATTTTTTGCCATGGTCAGGTCAATCATCGTTAAAACAGACGGAGACTAAAATGAATTTAGAACGAACCCTTGTTTTTTTAAAACCCGATGCTCTGCAGCGCCGCCTGGCAGGTGAAATAATCTCCAGGTTTGAAAAAAGAGGCTTTCTTATCGTTGGGATGAAGCTCATACATATTACAGAGGAGTTTGCGCGCCGCCACTACTCGGCCCATGCCGGCAAGGACTTTTTTGAACCGCTTGTGCGCTACACCACGTGCGGGCCGTGCATAGCCATGGTTTTGGAAGGAAAGAACGCCGTTAAGGTTGCTAGGAGCATGCTGGGAGAAACTTTCGGGGGTGAGAGCCCTTCGGGCACTGTCAGAGGCGATTATTCCCTCAGCAACAGGTTTAACCTCATACACGGCAGCGACAGCACTCAAACCGCTGAGGATGAGATCAAGCGTTTTTTCCGTTCGGAAGAACTTGTTTCGTACTCCAGAGAAGATATACAATGGATATACGATACCGACGGCGCCGGCATCGTATAAAAAATAAAGCTCTGACTCTATCACGGGGAGGTATCATAAAGATGCATCCGCACAATGTCTATATAAACGACAAACGGCTCGCAATTTTTGTTGCCGTCGGGATAATTACCGGGCTCTTCGGGTGTGCTGCACAACCCCATAGGGACGTCAGAGTAGGGCCGGATCACACGAAACTGGAACAGTATGATCTCGATTTTCTTACTGGCGATTTGATCAAAAATAGCCGCAAGATACAAACGCTCAAAGCGGATGTGGACGTGGCGATAGTAAGCCCTTTTTTACGCGAGCCGCCGCAACTGAATTTCTCCGAAGGACGGCTGGCCGTCAAAAAGTTTATCAGTGGTGGTGTCCCAAAAGCCGCCGTTCGTCTGGATATTATTCACCGCCGCGAAAAGGCCGTCAGGATCATCGGTGATGGAGAATATTATGAGGTGGCTATGCCCGTTATGGACCTTTTCTATACAGGAAACTACGACGACGAGCTGTCTAAAGTGGAAAATCGCATTCACTTCACCCCGGTTGAAATAGCCCGGGTGTTTAATGTCGAGGGCCTGCTCGCAAGGCGTCCCCAAATTCTGCGTGCTTATCCGGGCCGGTGGGAGTTTTCCGCCGGTGATGAAGCTGAGCCTGTCGAACTTCCCGCCCAATGGGCGATAGATTCCATTGAGGTGGAATCCGGCGACAGACCATACCCCCGGATCCACAGCAGTCTTGTTATGGACCGAAAAAATCGGGAATTGACAAAATTAGATGCCTTTCGGCGTGATGGTTCGCTTATGACGCGGGCCTGGATAAAAGATGTCAGAACCTCCCGAAGCGGAGATGTCCATATTCCCGCAGAGTTTATGATATGGTATCCCCCGCCGCTGGAGGGCACCGTGATCAGGCTGCGGCTGAGTAGAGTAGTGCTCAATGAGGAAATTGACGACGCTATATTCGAGTTTTAAAACAAGCGTAGTTCAATAAATATTTACGGGGAATCGAAAAGATGAAAGTTGCTGTTTGCGGCGGCGCCGGGTATATCGGTTCGCACACATTGGTAGCATTGCTGGAAAACGGACATGAAGTGATTGTAATAGACAACCTTTCAGGCGGACACGCGGAGGCTGCAGGCGATGTCCCCCTTCATGTGCTCGACATAGCGGATGTGCCGGCCGTAAGCCGGACTCTGACCGACTGGGGGGCGGATGCAGTGATGCATTTTGCCGCAAGTATAAATGTAGGGGAATCTGTAAGAGAGCCGGCCAAATATTATCACAATAATGTAGTTAAAACGCAGAATCTGCTTACTGCGCTGAAAAAATGCGGCATTGACAGGTTTGTGTTCAGCAGCACATGTGCGATTTATGGCATGCCGATGGCAACCCCCATAACAGAAGACTTCCCGCATCGCCCGATCAGCCCCTACGGACGTACCAAGGCAATGGTTGAAGATATGCTCGCAGATTATTTTGCGGCCTATGGGCTGAAATACGCATCGCTGAGGTATTTCAACGCTTCCGGCGCTCTGCCCGGCGGCTCGATCGGGGAAGACCACGACCCCGAGACACATCTGATCCCTCTGGTAATACAGGTCGCTCTGGGACAACGCGAGTTTATCGAGATTTATGGCCACGACTACCCGACTCCCGACGGTACGTGCATAAGGGACTATATCCATGTGCAGGATCTGGCCCTTGCGCATGTGATGGCGCTGGAAGCTCTGGATGAACGCGCTCCCCTGATTTACAACCTCGGCACGGGGCGCGGTCATTCCGTACGTGCGGTTATAGAGACCGTCAGAGAGGTCAGCGGAAGGGATATTACGGTTAAAAGCGGCGAGCGGCGTCCCGGCGATCCCCCCGCCCTGGTCAATGACCCTCAAAAAGTAATGACGGAACTGGGATGGGAGCCTCGTTACCCCGATCTAAAACAGATCGTCGAAACGGCCTGGCAGTGGCATAGCAAACACCCGAACGGTTTCAGCTGACCGTTCCAGTTTTTTTGAAAAAGAATTAGTTCTTTTGCGTCGAATAATTATTATGCTAAGAATAAATAACAGTCTTACAAAAAAATTGGAAACTTTCAAGCCGCTGCGTGAGGGTTTTGCAGGTGTCTATGTCTGCGGGCCCACCGTGTACGGGCACAGCCATATCGGGCATGCTAAAAGTTACGTCAGCTTTGATGTCATAGTGCGCTATCTTCGCCACCTGGGCTACCGGGTGCGTTACGTGCAAAACATTACCGATGTCGGCCATCTGACAGACGATGCGGATGAAGGCGAAGATAAAATCCTTAAAAAAGCGCGACAGGCCGGACTCGAGCCCATGGAAGTGGCCGAGACTTATACGCGGAGTTATTTTGAGGATATGGACGCGCTTAACCTCCTGCGCCCCGATATAAGCCCGAGAGCTTCCGGGCATATACCCGAACAGATTGAAATGGTATCGAAACTTATAGAAAACGGGCATGCATACGAAACAAACGGCAACGTGTACTACGACATTTCCACTTTCCCGGATTATGGCAAGCTAAGCGGCAGAAACACTGACGATCTGATGGACGAAACACGCGTCGAAAAACGTGAAGAAAAACGCAGCCCCGCCGACTTTGCACTCTGGAAACGTGCGGAGAGTGGACATATCATGAAATGGAACAGTCCCTGGGGCCATGGCTTCCCGGGCTGGCATCTCGAATGTTCTGCAATGGCGCTGAAATACCTCGGCCCCACCCTGGATATCCACGGGGGCGGGCTGGAAAATACTTTCCCCCATCACGAAGATGAAATTGCTCAGGCCGAGGGTGTTACCGGCGAGCAGTTCGTTCGCTACTGGATTCATAACAATATGGTTACGGTCGAAGGCCAGAAAATGGGAAAAAGCCTCGGAAATTTCATAACGCTAAAAGACGCCTTCGCCGGCAGGCCGCCGCTGAAAAGAAAAATCGAACCGCTCGTTTTGCGCTACTTTATCCTGAACAGCCACTACCGCAGCCCGCTGGACTTCTCCACGCAGGCGCTGGAGGGCGCTGAGAAAGGACTGGCCCGTATCAAATCAACATATAACGACTTACGCAAACGACTGCGGGATGCCGATGCAAACGCGGAAAACGAAGATGTGCCCGATACTGTCAAAAACATCGTCTCCGAAGCGCAGAAAGGCTTTTATGAGGCCATGAATGAAGATTTCAACACCGCAGGCGCGCTGGGTGAATTGAATAAATATACGCGCGAAGTCAACAAAACACTGAGCTCCGGCGGGAATCCCGGCACGCAGGCCCTGCAGGCCATTGAGAAAGTTTTCTGCGAATTCGGCGAAGATGTAATGGGTATACTTAGAGACTCCGGCGAAAAAGACTCCTCCGGCGCAGGCCCGGCAAATAAAGAACTTATCAAGGCCCTGATCGAAACCCGCAACGAACTCCGCAATGAAGGCCGGTTCGAGCTCGCCGACAATATAAGACACAGACTAATCGACCTTGGAATAGAGCTTAAGGACGGTTCGGACGGAACACAGTGGAAAACGGCGGGACGGCAATGAGGAATTAGGAATTAGAAATTAGGAATGAGGAATCAACGACAAACGGCAACGACAGAGAGTCGCGTAGCAGCATTTGCCGTCAGGCCCGAAGGGCCGTCTGATTCATAGCCCG
>PWZK01000042.1 GCA_003567495.1 Candidatus Brocadiaceae bacterium | reverse complement strand
TGGCGCAGCATCTCTGCATACCCTGCCGGAGCACCTCTCACCAGACAACCGACAGGACCTCGCTCTGATGGCCGCCATAGCTGAATACGCGCCCGAAGGCCCTGTTTTTGACGGCCGGAAGCTTATGTTTTGGCGTCCGCATATCGGATACCATGCATGCATGCACGAAGAAATACTTATGATGATAGATCAGGACAAATATGCCGAAGATGTTATCATCGGACTGAAAGAGAGCGGGCTTCCTCCGGTAATCCATGACTACAGGGTGGATAACATGCCTGAACAAATCACGGTCTTTATCCAGGAACACTATCTGCCGACCGGTGAGAGACACCACGGGCCGCTGACCGATTTTGACATGGTTTATGTAGCCGGGATGCATCGGGACCGGATAATGCCATCAACCGGCCTGAAGCTAAAGGTTCCTGCGGACGGGTACTGGCGAATTGCCTGGAGAGGCGGAGACGTATCGCTCAATTCAAGGAGGCTGGAAAATGGAAAGAGCATCCTGCTGCGCGAAGGCAAACACAGGGTAAGCACAGACACGCTGGTGCGTGACTTTCGCATCGAACGCGATTACAGACGGGGAGGGTTGCCGTGAAAATTTCAGAGGAAAACAGAGGGCCGGCCCGGATTATCCCGGGGGTGGTTGTTGCCGGCCTGACGCTGCTGCTGCTGGCTGCACTTTTCAGGCATTTCGCAGTGACCCTGCCGTTCCCTTACCCCATCGAATACGGCGAAGGGGTGATGGTGAACTGGGCGCAGCGCCTGCGCCGGGGCATGCAGCTGTACCCTTCCATGGCGGAGACCGATATCCCGTGGCTTCATAACCCTTACGGGCCGCTGTGGTTCTGGGTAGCGGCACCTCTTAGCGGGTTCTCGGAAGGGTCTTTCACCGCCGGGCGAATGATCTCGCTCGCGGGCTACGTGTTTTCTCTGGCCTGCCTGTACAGGCTCTGCAGATATGATTTGTCGCGTGTGGGGGCCGCCTGCGTCACCATGCTTTTTGCCGCAACGCCGCTTACCTGGCGCTACGCGGCAATGGCACGGGTGGACATGACGGCACTCGCGGCCTCGCTTGCTTCTTTGGTGCTGATTGAAAAGGGCATGCACCGGGAGCGGGGATGCAGTTTCGGGGACAACTCGGTTTCAGGGGAAGCGTTTCCGGCATATTGGTTCCTGGCCGGCGTGGCGTCTTCACTTGCCATACTTTTCAAACCGATATTTGTTGCGGCCGCACTTACAGGACTGGTGGCCTGTGCCGGACGCCGACGTTCGCGCGCCGTCGCGTTCGCCCTGGGCCTTGGGCTGCCGATACTTGCAACCGCCGTTTGGGTGGCGGCCACGGGCCAAGAGGCGTTGCCGGATCATTTCGGAGCGATGAACCGCATCGGTTTTTCTTTAACCCATATGGTAAGGATAATCCTGATGGGTGCGATGCGTCACCCGTTCGCATTTTTTGCCCTGCTGTTTGGGTTGTTTGCCGTCAAACAAAAAACGGCGAGGTGGTGGTTTGCTCTTTTTACGACGCTTTTGCTTATCAGCACGGCCAAGATCGGTGCTGATGCGCATTATTTTATCGGCCCCCTCGCAGCCGGCGTGATCATGGCGGCGCCGCTCTCGGCCAGGGCCCTGAGAGGCGAACATGCCCCAATTCTGATATGGTGTCTGGCAGCCCAACTGGCGTTGTATCTGCCGGTCGCTCCGCGACCCGTCTTCACCGCCACTTACGGACAGGAGGTGCCTGCCTATCACTCCGCGTTGACGCCGGGGAAGAGTGATGAGGTGATCGGACGCGCCCTTTCGGGCGAGATAGCCGTAGCCGACGGGCCTGTGCTCGCCGACGATCCCGGCTACGTGCTTTCTGCCGGACGCGAGATTACAATTCAGCCGTTTCAATACGGCAAGCTCGTGCGGGCGGGCCGGATAGACGGCGATATACTTGCCCGGCACATAGCCGACGGCTATTTTGCACTTATTATATTGCGGCAGGCGGGACCGGAGGGCCCGGGAGGATCGGATTTCCCGCCGCAAGTGATCGCCGCCGCAAAAAAATACGGCAGACTGCACCGTGAAATAGGCCCCTACGTGCTGTACGTCCCATAAGATTTGCGGTGTCACCACAATTTTTCTCATCATGACGATATTGAGGTGAAAGTATTATGGCCAAAACAACCGGCGATTGCAAAAGGAAGCTCTATAGAGTTTAAAACGGCTTGGATACGCCAACTGCAAATATCGACAATCCTGCGTGCTTGCTTTTGCTGTTCGGAGCATGTACAATGACAATAGGTAATGCATGCATTACTGCATGCACCGGTCGATAGAGCGATATATTTCCGGATCAATAAGGAGGAGATAACATGTCCGATCGACAGAATAACATTGGGCGAAGGGATATGCTGAGATCTGTGCTGGCCGCCACCGCCGGGCTCGGCGTGGGAAGACTGGCCGGGATACTACCGTTTTCGCAACTACACGCAGCGGAAAATAACGTCGGGGACATGCCTGTCAGGACGCTGGGAAAAACCGGGCATAAGGTAAAACTGTTCAGTCTCGGCGGCCAGTCCACTATCGAACAGAGCGGGACGGAAAAGGAATCCGTTGAGATAATAAACAAAGCCCTCGATCTGGGGGTGAATTATATCGATACCGCGGCAGCATACGGGCGGGGAAACAGTGAGACCTATATAGGCAAGGTGATGAAACAGAGGCGCGATGAAGTTTTTCTCGCTACCAAAACGGGCAGCCGCAACTATGACGGCGCCATGCGCGAGTGCGAGCAGAGTCTTAAGCGACTCCAGACGGACCATATCGACCTCTATCAACACCATAACGTTTCCCAGGATGCACGTCTAAACCAAATAATGGAAGAAGACGGGGCACTGAAAGCCTTCAGAAAACTGAAGGACGAAGGGGTCGTTAGCTATCTGGGCATCACCGGCCACTCCTCGCGTATTTTACTCGACGCCCTCAACCGCTACGACTATGACTGCACGCTTGTAACGCTCAACCCCGCCGGGCTGTCGATGTCAAACAGGGGGAGCCTCGAAGATTTCTTTGCCACAGCAACGCAAAAGAACGTCGGTGTGATTGCCATGAAACTCATTGGCAGAGGGCGGTTGTTAGAAAGAGGAATCAGTATGCGGCAGGCTTTCGGTTATGCGCTGAGCTTTCCCGTATCAACCGCCATAATCGGCATAACGGAGGTGGGTCAGGTGTCAGAGAATGTGAATATCGCCTGTAACTTCCAACCAATGAGCTCTGAACAACTGGAGCAGCTTGAAAAGGACGCTTAACCCGGACATTTCATAAACCAACGACAGTTATTAATATAAAGGCTTTACAATCAGTATGTTAAATAGCGTTTCCGGGGTGTGTCGGATTTTACAGTGTGTACCTGAGCTCCGCAGGACGGCGGTTTACCTGCCTGCAGCAGGCAGGCCCTGCGGGCGCGTCCTCAGAGGCGCATCTGCGACAGAAAGCTGGCACTTGCAGTATACGAATACAGCGGCGTTTGCTTTCCGCCACATCTGCACCACTGAAAACGCGTGAAATATCCGGTTAACCTGCCAGGGGGAATCTTTTTTTTACCTGTTCCAGCAATTTATTGGCTTCTTCCTCCAAAGATTCATCAGCTTTCTCCCGTGCCTTTTCCAGGAAGGGGCTTGCAAGCCTGCGATGTGTGCGCTCCAGCAGCGACTGCTTCAGCTGGAGTTGTGAGTCGTCGAGTTCGTCCCCATCTATTTGTTCAAGGTAGATGAGGGCGAGCCAGTTACGTTCGGAAGCAAGAAGATTTTCCGCTTTTTCAAGGGCTGCGGTTCCGGTTAATCTTTCCGGCGTATCCAGGGATATGGGGTCATTGCGGCCGGGGGGATGTGGCATTGGCGGCATGGCAAGTAAAGTATATACTGTAGCAACGCCTGCTATTACCGCCATTGCGGCGAGCTGTGGCCAGTCAAGCTGCTGACGTTTAAGCCAGCCCATGGCCTTTTCCAACTTTCCGGTCCCCTCATCAAGACGCACTTTGGCAACATAAAAAACGGACCCGGTATGTTCTTCGTCTATGAGTTCTGCATCGCTGATAAGGTGCTGATATACGAGTTCCAGATCCCTGGCAAGCGTATCGGAATCATACCTGTCTTCTCTGTTCTTCGACAGCATTTTTGAGACAATCCGGTCCATGAACGGCGGAATTTCTTTGTTCACTTCGTGTAAAGGCGGTGGCTCATCTTTAAAGTTCGCGTCTAAAAACCCCCTGGCGTCTGCGGCCTTAAACGGCGGCTTGCCCGCGAGAAATTCGTAAGCCGATATGCCGAGGCTGAACACATCCGTTCTGCCGTCTACGGGCCATAGAAGAATCTGCTCGGGCGAGAGGTACTTCGGAGTGCCTGGAACTCGCCCGCTTTTCTGTTTTTTTTCCTTTTCCTTTATCTCACTGACTTTCTTTGCTATTCCGAGATCGGCCACTTTCACATGAAAAGCGCCGCTTGACGCCTGGTCCAGCAGGATATTGGCTGGTTTTATGTCGCGGTGAACGATCCCCTGCTGGTGTATCGCCTGCAATGCATTGCAGGCCTGGCGCATTATATGCACCTTATCCGGCAGGCTGAGAACCGCCCCGCTGCGCATGTGCTTATGAAGCGAGTTCTCCACGAACTCCATGGTGTAGTAGCAGGCATCTCCGATCTCACCGGATTCATAGTATTTAACTACGTTGGGGTGCTGGATGCTGATAAGCATGCGCAATTCCCTGTCGCGGAGCTTACGTGCGACATGCGGGGGACGTTTTTTGGCGGTCTTGAATATCTTTATCGCCAGCACCCCGCCTTCTTCGTTGTCGGATGCGCGATAAACGTCCGCCACGCCACCCTTACCCATATGGTCGAGGAGCGTATATTTGCCGAAATCTTTGCCTTCCATTGTATCCATTTTATTTTCGTGTTTCAGGCATAAATATGCAGGCCGGGAATAAACGCCTAATTCTTTTCAAAAACGAACTTGAAAAGAATTAGTATAACGGCAACGACAACGGCTACGACTAAACGGCAAAAAGGCTTCTTATTTGGAGTACATAGACAATTTCTTGTCGATGTTGCGACATTAAGCACCTCCAGCCGTTTCCGCCCGCCTGTTGCCTATACGCAGCAGGTCGGCGATGTTTGCGTTGTCCGATATCTTTGTTTCGATTTCGCCGCTTGCGCAGCTCATTATGGTCGTAATGCCCGGGCCGTGCCCCGATTGCGTGCATAACGTGTGAACCACTACTCCTATGCTTACAGCGCCTTTTTTGTAGCAGCGCCCGTAGGTATGATATTGATCTTCGATTGCAACGATATCGCCCAGACGAAGCCTGTCAAGCCCGGCGTCACCTGCGGCGCAGGAGTCCGAAAGCTGTATGTCGTAGTCGCCTGAAAACACGTGGCTGCGGCCCACGCCGCTGCCCATCAGAGTGGCGGGCACGATTAATGCCACGGGAATCTGTAGCCGGCCGGTGGCGACGCCAGCAACGATTAGCTCCAGTAAATCGGGGGCTGCGTTCATAACGGATACCGCAGGAAAATCAACAAGCTCAAGGCCGAGCCCGAACGCCCGCACCTGCACCTTGTCTCCTATGGCCAGTTTGTCCAGAGTAGATTGGGGAAAATCTATCAGTACGTGCTCCACACCCCCGTGTTTTCCGGTAACAACGCCGAAGTCTCCCTTTGCATCTCCGCTGATAACTTGTGCTTTATTGCCGATAGCAGCCAGGATGTTAAGCGCATTGTTGGCATCGGATTTTTCCGATCTTATCGACACGCCCGGTTCCACATGGTCGGCCTTTCTGTTTATGGCGGTTTCTCCAACCTTGCAATTGTATGTTATCCCGCCAACCCCGGGCAGAGAAATCGGAGTGCCTTCAGGACTTATGCGCCATTCACGTCCACCGGCAACGGCCGGCGGCACTATTTCACCCATTACGGCTTGCTCAATCAAAAGATCTTTATTGGTCTCCACCATGCCTTTCTCCTTGAAATATCAGTAAAATGCGGGGGCACATCCTCAGTCATCACCCGCCATCCCGGATAACATATCCAGATCGGCCCGGATTCTTCCTCTGAAATCGCGCCGGATTATTATATCGTCCATTCTTTTGAGCTTTTCAATAGCCGACTCATAATCATCCTGCAACAGAAATCCGTTGACGATTTTCATCCCGTGCTGAAAATATCCGGCTTCGATTTCGGTGAATTTTGCCGCCGCTTCTTCAGCTTCGGGGTATCCCCTGTATTCCCGCGTTATGTAGGCCAGTTGCGCAAGAGCTTCAGGACGGTCCAGCTCATAATCAGGATCTTCGAAGCGCTGCACCACACTTTCAAAAGCATCCTTTACTTCCGCTTCACTACGCTCTATCCGGCCGGCCCGCCAGTCCCTTAGCACCCCGGCTGATGTAATCACAGCGACTGAGAGCACGAAACAAACCGCCAGGGTAAGTAATGGCAGAACCGTCCCTTTTGCAAGCAGCCTTGCGCTTTCGAAAAAATTCTCCAACCATTTCCCTTTTCCACGGACATCTTCTCTTTCCCGAGATTTCTTTAATGCCTGCTCATAAAGAACATCGATGCCGTTTTCTCTCAAATCATCCGGATCCTCCGCTATCTCTCCGAGTTCATCCGGATGCGTGAATCTCAAAAGGTTTTTGCTTATGCGAATCACATCGCCAAATTGCAGCGATTCTTTTCCTTTAAGTTTTCGGCCGTTCAGGTGCGTACCCCTGCGGCTTTTAAGGTCGGTCAGATACCATACTCCGTTGCTGACGACAATTTCACAGTGGAATCTGCTGACCGCAGGATCCTGCAACAGGACGACATTTCTGTTGGAGCGGCCGATGGTGGTAACTCGCGTGTGTTTGAGCTTCCACGTCCGGCCGGGCGTGTCGCCCTGTATCATAACCAATATCGGGCTGTTCTGATTCATCGTTTAATGTCAGGTGTTTTTTTTCTGTCGTATTCTTCTAGCAAAGCAAGCATGGATAGCATGTTCGGCGGCAATGGCGCCTTTTGCTCGTTGAAAGCACCGTCCGCGGGCAAACGGTACGTTATACTCTCAGCATGCAGCGGGGTGCCGCGAAAGAGGACGTCATTTTCATTGCCGCCTGATCGTTCTTTCTTTTTGCCGATCAAATCGAAAAAATCGCCCAGGGTCAGCCGGTCTCTGACTCCGTAAAGAAAATCAACTGCAAGCGGATATCCCAGTGCCGCCAGGAGCACGCGCAACTGATGCCTGCGACCTGTCAGAGGCCGCATCCGGATAAAAGTAAAATGGCCATAACGCCGCAGTACTTCTATTTCGGTAACCGACTGCTTTCCTTTCCCGCGGGTCGGCGCCATCGCGATCGCGCTCCCCGCGGCCTCCTTCAAAGAAATATCGGCAACATATTTATCCCGGGGAAATACGCCTTCAACTATGCCCGCGTATTGCTTTTTTACAGTCCTCTTCTGGAATTGCCCGGCCAGCTTTCTCGCTGCATCCCGGTGCTTTGCAACCAGCAAAACGCCTGTAGTCTCACGGTCGAGCCGGTGAACTATATGCGGACGGGTATACGGACCTGAATCGGCTGCGCCCCTATTCAGTTCCATCAGCAGCCGGTTATACAACTTTGGATCGCTACGGTTACGACCGGCCATCACAGGCAGACCCGCCGGCTTGTTTATAACAATGTGATCGTCGTCTTCAAAAAGTATTTCTATATCCAAATCGACATATTCGGGCCCTTCCAACCTCAATGTCGCCGGCATGGTAACGTTGTCGGCCCGGTTAAGAGACACGCTGCTGTTCACCACATGCCCGTTGACCCTTATCCCGCCGCCTGCTATGAGCCTCCTTAACCTGGTCTTGGATTCAAGCACGATGCGGGCGCTTAAATAGTCGATCAACGTCCTGCCTTCCGCCCATTGCGGTATCTTTCGGGTTATTTCCATTCCGGTTCCGTGCCGTGGGTTTTGAAGAAAAAAGCC
>PWZK01000120.1 GCA_003567495.1 Candidatus Brocadiaceae bacterium | reverse complement strand
TCATGGATGCCGCCGCAGCAAGGACGTTCCTGCAGACACGCTCCAGCATGCTGTGTCCGAGAATATCGGCAAGCGGCTTGCCGGGAAACCGGCTTGACCCGTATCGAGCGGGAATTACAATTAACGTGCTGTTTTTATCCATTATGAAATGCGGGCTAATGACATCGGTTTACCATGTTGTGGATGGGCATTACCACGCTCAAAATATCTCTGAGCGCTGCCGGAGTTATCATGTTCGGCCCGTCGCTCGGGGCTTTGTCGGGGTCGGGATGTGTCTCTACAAACAGCCCTGATATTCCCGTTGCCGCAGCTGCGCGGGCCAGGGCGGGCACGAATTCCCGCCGGCCTCCGCTTTCGCCTCCCCGTCCTCCGGGCAGCTGCACGCTGTGTGTGGCATCAAACACCACCGGCGCAAATTTTTTCATGATCACCAGCCCGCGCATATCGACCACGAGGTTATGGTATCCGAAACTCGATCCTCGTTCGGTGATAAAAACACTGTCACTGCCCGTTGATTTAACTTTCTCAACGGCATACCGCATGTCTTCAGGCGCCATGAACTGCCCTTTTTTTATGTTTACCACACGGCCGGTTTCGGCTGCTGCCAGTATCAGATCTGTTTGCCTGCACAGAAATGCGGGTATCTGTATTATATCCGCCACCTCGGCCACCTCGGCCACCTGCGTGGTTTCGTGCACGTCTGTGACGACAAGCATCCCGTATTTTCTCTTCACCTCCTGAAGCGAATCAAGCGATTCTTTTGTTCCGATGGAACGAAACGAATCAATACTGCTGCGATTGGCTTTGTCGAAGGAGGCTTTGAAAACCGGCCTGATGTCGAACTCACCAGCGATCCTGTGAAGCTCGCCCGCGATCTCGAGCGCCTGCTTTCGTGATTCTAAGACGCAGGGGCCCGCGATAAGAACAAACCTGTCGAAGATGGGCCAATTAGTTTTATCCATTGAAGCGGTATATAAGAAATATGCGGGCTAGTCGCCCACCTGGTATATATCATGCAAACGGATGAGGCCGAGCAGTTTTTGTTTCTCCGAGACGACCGGCAGCACCGAGATCTGAGACGGGCGGTTTTCCATCAGTTCCAGGGCCGTGTTTAGCGGTGCATCGGCAGACACAGAAACGGGGCCGATATTCATAATGTCGGCGACTTTTGCGGTATTGATATCGATATTTTTCTGGATGGCTCTGCGCACGTCTCCGTCCGTAATTATACCGCAAAGCCGGTCGTTTTCAACGATGCAGACCGCCCCCAGCGGTCGGTAGCTCAGGGCGACAACAGCGTCTTTGAGCGTCTTTTCGGCCGTAAGCGCCGGCACGTCCCGGTGCATAACGTTTTCAACCGTGCGCTCCAGGTTCTTGCCGAGCTGTCCGCCCGGATGGCAGGCGGCGAAATCCTCACGGGTCAGTCCGCTTATGCGCACAAGCGTAACTGCCAGTGCGTCGCCCATGGCCATGGCCAGCGTGCTGCTGGAGGTAGGGGCAATGTTGAGCATATCTGCTTCACGTTTTACCGATGCGTCGATGACGCAGTCCACCTCCTTTGCCAGCCCGGTGGTCGTATTGCCGAGAATTCCGATAACGGGCGAATCTAAGCGCCGCAGCATTGGAATCAGGCTGAAAAGCTCAGGGGTCGTTCCGCTTTTGCTGAGCATTATCGTCACATCACCGCTCCCATACACGCCCATATCGCCGTGAAAAGCCTCCGTGGCATGTATGAAAACCGCCGGAAAACCGAAGCTGCGCAAGGTCGAGACTATTTTTTCCGCGACGATGCCTGATTTTCCGAGGCCGGTAATTACTATTTTCCCTTCTGAAGCGATAATGATTCGCGCCGCTTTTTCCACCGAACTCCCGATGCGCAGAGCGGCGTCTCTGAGAGCTTCCGCTTCGTTAAGGAGGGTTTCCTTTGCAATATTGGCCGGTGTCTCGTTCATTTAATATTCTTTCCGCCGTAAAAAAGGAAATGCCGTAAGAAAAATATCTTTTAACCCATGTCCGATCTGGAAGACACCACCCTGGATATAAGTCCGTATTCAATGGCTTCTTCGGCATTTATCCAGTAGTTGCGCGTGGTATCTTTTTCTACTTTCTCAATATCCTGGCCCGTTTCCAGTGCTATAATATCGTTGATTTTCTCACGCATCTTTACTATTTCATTGGCCTCTATCCGTATGTCTGCGGTGGATCCCCGAACTCCCGTCGAGGGCTGATGCATGAGGAACCTGGAATTGGGCAGGCTCAGTCTGTTTTCTTTCTTTGCTGCAAGCAGTATAATTACGGCAGCACTTGCCACGAGCCCGTTTGATATGCACATCACGGGTGCGGATATGTAACGAATTGTATCGAATATGGCAAATCCGGCATCCACGTCTCCGCCCGGAGAGTTTATGTGCAGGTGGATTGGCGCCGACTCGTCCTCTTCGTCCATTAAAATGAGTTTTGAAATGATTTTTTCGGCCAGCTCTTTAGATACCGGCTCCGCAAGGATAACGATTCTTTTTTTGAAAAGACGCTCGGCAAGGGAGCGGTCCTGTTTGTTGTTTTTTTCCTGCTCTTCGCCTTCAGCCAGGTATGGCATACTTTGGTTTTCTCCGGTCACTGAGTATTCCTCCTTATATTTGCACTGTTTGATAAGCGGGCTATCCCGCATATTTCATAAACCTTTGTCGTAAATCTTTGCTTTTGCCGTATCCGTAAATCCGCGTAATCAGCGAAATCTGCAGACCGCCGTTGCCGTAACCGAGCACCGAGAACGTATAACCGATGACCCATTCAGAAGCCGTTGCCCGTAAGTTCTCTTCCGGCCTCTGTAAACTCAACTTCAGCGTCTTTACGCACTTTTTCCAGTAATTTTTCCTGCATCTTTGCCATTTTTTTTTCTTCAAGCCGTCTGAGTATCTTATCCTGCACTTCGGCAAACCCTCTTATGTGGCCGGACACGACATTTTCAAGTTTTGATATCACGTAACCGTTTCCCCGCTCCTTCAGCTCTGAGATTTCTCCGGGTTCCAGGCCGCGAACAAGCGGCGGCATCCAGTCCGGAGCATCTCCAGGCACCTCGACAACGCGGAGTCCGTCTTCACTCTCTTCGGCCCCGGCGGAGCAGTACTGCCGGGCAAGTCGCCCGAAATCGGCACCTTCATCAAGCAGAGTCAATACGTGCCCGGCCCGGCTTCTTACTTCTTCGCGTGATTCCCGGGCGGTGGGGGCGATATAGATCATCCTGTAATGGATTTTTGCCGGTACTTCAAAAGCTTTTTTGTTGCGGCGATAATATTCCTCCATCTCGGCCGGGCGCACGTGGGCTCCGCCGGTCTTCTCCCCCAGATAGCTCTGGATAAGTACTGTGTCGGCCTGGAACTGCTTCCACTCCTTCAAGGTGATACCTTTCCGGTGGATGTCATTCATAAAATTTATTCTCGAACCTGCCTCTTTCTCGGCCTCCTTAACAATTCTATCGACAGTCTCATCGATATGCTTGTCGACGCGCCTGTCGTCAAACTCGCTTTTAGCCTCCTGAATCAGCAGTCGCCTTTCTATCATCATCATCAGCGCATCACTTTTTACCGACCGGCGCTCAAAGGCGGGCGCCTGTCTCCAGTGTTCGCGTCCCTCTTGGGTAAGATAGAACCCCTCGACAAAACCTTTGAGTTCTGATTCAGTGATAGGCATGCCGTTGACGCGCACAAGCACCGTTTGCGCTCCGGGCTCATTCCCCAGTGCAGCGGCAAGGAAAAAAAGAAGAACCGTGCCAAAAAACAATAGCGACAACATCCGGATCGGCAATGTTTTATCATAGATATATTTTAACATTTAATTGTTTCACCCAACTTTTTATCTGAAGCGCGCGGTTTACCTGAACACGTCTTTTTTCATACTATATTCAGTGAATCACGTCTTCCCCGGCAACGCAAACGGCGGTTTAAGTGCCCGTATAAGCCAAATGAGACGCCTGTCTGCTGCAGGCAGGTGTTTCACTGAGGACTTACAGATTTTTTGCCCCTGCGGATATACGCACAAACACGCGTGATCCGCCGGGGATTTACCTGATTATATCACAAAACAAAAGATGATTCCAAAAGACCTCATTTGAATTGTTTTTTTCAAGCTGTTATAATATCCGGGATGAAAATGGAGAAGGTGTTTTAAGTTAAGCATGGAGAAACTGCCGGTATCACGAGGAGGTGAAAAAGTATATGGCGAAGATAATTGTGAAGCCCAACGAAAATATCCACGAGGCTTTGCGCAGGTTCAAGAAGTCGTGTGACAAAGAAGGCATAATCAACCGCATGCGGAATTCAGCACGGTTTGAAAAACCGTCAGAAGCGCGTAAACGCAGGGAAGAGGAGCGTATAAAGACGATTCGCAAGGCCCAGAAAAATACGGGCGGCAGGGCAAGGAATTAAATTTTTTTGCCCGAGCCTGCTGTTTTTTAATAAAACATTAATACGGATTTAACGCCTGGCGGTTATCGTGTCTGAATTGCTCAAAACTATAAATGGTTCCCGCCGGCTGCACACCCTGACCATTAATCAACTGTGCATGCTTGCGGGGGAACTCCGCGAGTTGATTATTGAAGCGGTAAGCCGCAACGGCGGCCATCTTGCCAGCAATCTGGGAGTCGTGGAGCTCACGCTTGCTCTGCATTACTGCTTTGATTTTAAGGAGAAGGACCGGCTCGTGTGGGACGTGGGCCATCAGGCATATGCGCACAAAATATTGACCGGAAGACGCGACCGTTTTCTTACTCTGAGACAGGAAAACGGTATCAGTGGGTATGCGGATAAAAATGAGAGCGAACACGACTCGTTTTCCTTCGGCCATACCGGCACGAGTATCAGCGCCGCTTTGGGCATGGCATGTGCAAATGATAAAGAGACGGTGTGGGATCACATCGTGGCGGTGATCGGCGACGGCGCCATTGCCAGCGGTATGCCGTTTGAGGCCATGAACCACGCCGGCGAGTTGGGGAAAAACCTGCTTCTTGTGCTCAACGACAACCAGATGAGCATTTCGCCTTCGGTGGGAAGCCTGGCCGGGTACCTGAGCAAAATCAGGTCAAGCCACGCATTCCTGGGGCTAAAACACGAGGCACAGGAACTTATCTCCAGGTGGAACGCAGCCTTTGAAAAAATAGACGGCATCTACAGTCGCCTTGCCGATGGCCTGCAAAGTGCTCTGACGCCCGGCGGGCTTTTTTCAATGCTCGGTTTTCACTACTACGGGCCGGTGGATGGAAACGATGTGGGCGAGGTTGTGGATACGCTCCAGCATGTAAAACGCGTTGAAGGGCCGGTTATCCTGCACGCTTTGACCCGGAAGGGCCATGGTTTTGAACCCGCAAGCAAGGACCCCGTATCCTTTCACAGCAGCAGGCGATTTACGATGGAGGACGGGGAATATGTGCCTGACGGTGCACAGGAAGAAGGGGAGGCGGCGCCCGTCCGGCATTGGTCGCAGGTGGCGGGTGACGAACTCATCGAGCTGGCGGAAAAAAACGACGCGCTCCGCGCAATAACGGCAGCCATGCCGGACGGGACGGGTCTGAAAACTTTTTCCGAAAGGTATCCGGACCGGTTCTATGACGCCGGTATCTGCGAACAGCACGCGGTGGGTCTTGCCGGAGGGATGGCCGCCGCGGGGCTGCGTCCCGTGGTATGCATCTATTCGACGTTCCTGCAGAGAGCATACGATCAGATATTTCACGATGTTGCTTTGCAGAACTGGCCGGTTGTGTTTTTCGTTGACCGCGCCGGACTGGTCGGCGGCGACGGCGCAACGCACCACGGGCTGTATGACATATCAATTTTCCGCAATTTTCCCGGATTTACACTAATGGCGCCCTGCGATGCGGTCGAACTGCACTCCATGATCGAACTTGCACTTTCTCTGGACGGCCCCAGCGCTATTCGTTATCCCCGCGAGCCCGTGCCATCTCCAGCGAGCAAAACGTCGTCTGTTTTAGAGCCTGGAAAAGCCCATATACTTAAGGAAGGCTCTGAAGGGGTTTTTATCGCCTACGGTGCTGCGGTGCAGCGGGCGATGGATGCGGCGAGCCTTCTGGAGCTCGAGGGCGGATCCATATCGGTTATAAACGCCAGGTTTGCCAAACCGCTCGACGCCGATCTGATAGGATGGGCGGTCTCAAACTGCCCGGCCGCAGTTATAGCCGAAGATCACGCGGAGGCCGGCGGGTTCGGCTCCGCCGTTCTGGAGGAACTTAACCGGCAGGGCATCCCCTCTCACAAGACCCGCATCGCTGCCGTCCCTGACCGATTCATAGCCCACGCCGAGCGCGGCCGTCAGCTGCAATCGCTTGGCCTCGATGCCGAGGGTCTTGCGGGGAAGATGCGTGCGCTCCTTGATGCCTGACAACACAATCACTTTCCTGCCTTCATTGTGGTGCAGGCATCTTGCCTGCCTTCTTTCTTCCAAAATGAAAGTCGCTGTGGTTGGAGTATATATCCTATAAGTCCTATATAGCGTTTTCCGCCGGCCGCGTTGCGGCTAATGAGACGGCCCTTCGGGCCTGACGCCAAACGTTCGCCACGCTTCGAGTTTGCTTTCGGCGCGTCCGCTCTCAATCACGGCCACAGCTTTTTTCACTCCGCCGGAAAGCGAGTCGGCTCCTGCGCCCACGTATATCGCGGCGCCTGCGTTCAACGCGATTATATCGCGCTGCGGGCATTTTTGGCCGCTCAGCGCGGTTTTTATAAATTCAGCGCTGTGCGTCGCGCTCTCTACCTGCAGCTCTTCAATGCGCCCCGGGGTAATTCCGAAATCCTGCGGACGGATGCTGTAGAGTTCTATGCGTCCGTCTTCGTGAAGCTCGGCCACGCTGGTGGGTGCGCAGGAACTTATTTCGTCCAATCCGTCGCTGCTGTTGACGACCATGGCACGTACGCTGCCGAGGTTGCGCAAAACACCCGCTATAGATTCCAGCAGATCCAAGCTGTAGAGCCCTATTATTTGTCGTTTTACCCCGGCCGGATTGGTAAGCGGGCCGAGGAGGTTAAATACGGTGCGAACGCCCAGCTCGCGCCTTGGGCCGATTGCGTGTTTCATGGCGCCGTGCAGCTTTGGAGCGAAAAGAAACCCGATGCCCTCGGTTTTTATGCACTCTTCAACCACTTTTGGCGGTGCTTCGATATCTACGCCCAGCTCCCGCAGCACATCCGCACTGCCGCTTGCGCTCGATACGCTTCGGTTTCCGTGTTTGGCCACCGGAACTCCGGCTGCGGCCGCCACTATTGCAGCTGCGGTGGAGACGTTGAAGGTACCTTTGGTGTCGCCGCCGGTTCCGCAGGTATCCACAGCCGGCACCTCGCCGATATCAACGCAGGTGGCGGCTTCACGCATGGCGCGGGCGCATCCTGTAATTTCGTCCACGGTCTCGCCCTTCATCCGCATCGCCACCAGAAAGGCGGCGATCTGAACTTCGGAAACGCGCCCCGACATTATCTGCGACATGGCGTCGTGTGCCTCTTTTTCGGACAGATCCCGGCCTTCAACCAGTTCATTCAGAAAAGATTTCATCATGTCGGGTTCCCTATATTCATCTTGTGTTACGGTGTTTTGAGTTTTGCAGCGTATATATTCAGTGAACTACGATGGGTCGGGATCGATATCGCTATCGGAATCATTCTTTATGCTTTCATACCCCAACCCGGATAAGCCAGAAAAGCAGTTGCTTGTTGCTGGTTGCTAATCGCTGGTGAACGGCCAACGAATCAGGCGAATGACACCAGCAACCAGCAACTTTTTGCCAATAAAACAAGATAATTGCAAATAAGATACTATGCATTTTCAGAGACTTTGCTCTGAAAATGGGGCGCCTGCCTGCAGCAGGCAGGCCTTCGGCGCAGTTTTCAGGTACGGATAAATATCCAATGTCCAATTTCCAATTCCAGGTTAAAAGGGCGGCATTTTTTGCTCGCCTTGTTTGAAAACACAGCAGCTTTTAGCGCCAGCGGCGCGGCATGCTAAAGCCTGTGACGGCGCGAAAGTCCGGCAGG
>PWZK01000378.1 GCA_003567495.1 Candidatus Brocadiaceae bacterium | reverse complement strand
CGATCTTTCTGAATAAGCCCCGAAAAGCAAAAAAAGGTCTCATGGCTTTTTCTCGGAGATCAGGATATGTGAACGTAGGGCTATTCTCTACAGAGAACACGAAGAACAACTTTAAAGTTTTTTGTCCTACTTTTTTTCAAAAAAAGTAGGCGCCTCTGGGGACGTGCCCGCAGGGCCTGCCTGCTGCAGGCAGGTAAATCGTCGTTTGCAGTGCTCAAATACACACTGAAAAATTCGAGCCACCCTGAAAATACTATTTAACATATTGATTGTAAAGCCGTTATATTAAATTTTGTCGTTTGTTTATGAAATATGCGGGTCAGGCGTGGTTGATATGCACGGAAAAACAAAAAGTTTGGTAAAGTGCCGAAGGCGGGTAAGACTCGTGGTGCGCGGGCGCGTCCAGGGCGTCGGGTTCAGGCCCGGGCTGTACCGAAGCATGACGATGCTGGGTTGCGGAGGCTGCGTCAGGAACACGCCCGAGGGCGTATGTGTCGAAGTTGAGGGGCCGGAAGATGCAATCACGCATCTGCTTCGGAATTTCGCCGGTATGGTCCCGTCCCGCGCGCGCATTGATGAGCTTGAGGTGTTTGAGGCGGAGCCAACCGGAGAGACCAGTTTTCACATAGAAAAAAGCACGGAAGACGGTCCAAGTCTATTGCCGGTGCCGCCCGATTTCGCCATTTGCCCCGACTGCGAGCGGGAACTGGTCGAAAGCGGAGGGAGGCGAACCGGCTATGCTTTTAACACCTGCACCTGCTGCGGGCCGAGGTTCACCATTGCACGCGGTGTGCCTTTCGATCGCGTGGCGAGCGTTATGGATGAGTTCCCGCTCTGCGCGGAATGCAGTAACGAATTTAAAAACCCGGAAAACAGGCGATTTCATGCTCAGACGATGTCGTGTCCGGAATGCGGCCCCGCCCTTTCTTTTTTTTGTCCGGGTTGCGCCGGCGGAGACGGGGGTGCGGAGCCGTTTCGCGGGTCTTTGGCGCTGGAAGCCGCGGCCAGGTATCTTAAAAATGGCATGACGGTTGCAGTCAAAGGGGTCGGGGGTTTTCATCTGGCCTGCGACGCGATGGATGCCGGAGCGGTCGCGCGCATCAGAGCGTGCAAGGGGCGCCCGCACAAGCCTCTTGGCGTAATGGTTGCCGACATGCAAACCGCCCGTTGCATATGCCACGCGGACAGAGCATCGGAAAATCTTCTCTGTTCGGAGCGGGCGCCCATGGTATTACTCCGTAAAAAGCCCACCGGCATTCTTTCCGGCGGCGTTGCGCCCGGTCTTCAGCACGTTGGCGTTATGCTTCCCTATACTCCTTTTCACCGTTTGCTTTTCGACCAGGAAGGCACTCCGCCGGTTCTGGTGATGACAAGCTGCAATCGGTCCGAGGAACCCATAGCGACCGGGTCTTTTGAAGTAGCGTCGGGGCTTTCCGACATGGTGGATGGAATTCTCGATCATAATCGCAGGATTGAGAACAGGTGCGACGATTCGGTGGCCGGCATTATAGCGGGTTCGCCGGTGGTTTTCAGGCGCTCCAGGGGTTATGTGCCCGAGCCGGTGATGTTGGGATACGGCGGCCCCCCAGTGCTGGCGGTGGGCGCCATGTGGAAGAACACTTTTACGCTTACAAGCGGGCGCAGGGCGTATATGAGCCAGCATATCGGCGACGTGTCGGATGCCGACAACGAGGACTATTTTGAGGACACATATGAGAAAATTTCATCGCTCTTGCGCATAGAGCCCGAAATTATAGCCTGTGACATGCATCCCGATTATCCTTCGACAAATTTCGCCCGGCGTCTGGCCCGGCAAAAGGGGCTGGAGCTGCGGCCCGTGCAGCATCACCGTGCGCATATTCTGTCATGCCTTGCCGAGCATGGCGTGGACGGCCCGGTCATAGGGGTCAGCATGGACGGGACCGGTTACGGCGAAGACGGGAATGTGTGGGGCGGCGAGTTTTTTGTGGCTGACGCTCGCATCTGCGAGCGGAAGTATCATTTCAAATATATACCCATGCCGGGTGGAGAACGTGCGGTAGCAGAACCTTACCGCATGGCGCTGTCTTATCTTTCAGACACATACGACCCCGGAAAAGCTTTGAGCATAATGGAAACCCGGGGCGAGGAGCTGCCGCTTCAGCAGGTATGCGGTTTGATAGGCAGGGGAGACTTCTCTCCCCCTACATCGAGCTGCGGCAGGCTTTTCGACGCCGTTGCCTCGATACTCGGCGTCAGGCACATTTGCACGTATGAGGGTCAGGCCGCATGTGAGCTTGAGGCGATAGCCGACGGTTTTGTTGAAGATGCTTACCCCTTCGTGGTCAGGAACCGCGGTATAGAGTTTTCGCAGGCTATAGCGTGTGCGGTAGAAGAGAAGCGAGCGGGCGAAAACATAGGTGCGATATCCGCGCGTTTTCACAACACTGTTGCGAAAGTGGTGGTGGATACCTGCTGCCGGTTGCGCTCTGAGGAAGGTTTGAGAGTGGTTGCACTTTCCGGCGGCGTGATGCAGAACGCGTATCTGGTTGAGCGGTGTATCAGGGGACTGCGCGCCGGGGGTTTTTCTGTTCTGACCCACGGCGAGGTGCCGCCCAACGACGCCGGCATTTCGCTCGGCCAGGCTCTTGCCGCATTGGTTGAAAAAAACTCCGGCATATATTAAGATAACGGTATGGAAAGTGTGGGAAACAATAAAGGGGACATATGGGCCGCGCGCCCCAAATTCAGGTTAAAGACCGTTTCGGGCCGTATTCTGGAAACGGCTGCAGTACCCCTTATTATGGGTGTTTTGAACGTGACGCCCGATTCTTTCAGCGACGGGGGCGAGTTTTTTCGCACGGACCTTGCGGTGGCTCACGCGCGCGATATGGTATTGCAGGGTGCGGATATCATCGACGTGGGAGGCGAGAGCACCCGGCCCGGCAGCATTCCGGTCGATGAGGAGCAGGAGTTGGATCGCGTGGTGCCGGTGATCGATGAGTTGTCGGCGGAATGTGATGTGCCGATAAGTATAGACACGAGAAAGTCCGCAGTAGCTGCTGCGGCCATTGCCGCCGGTGCGGAAATTGTTAACGACGTCAGCGGGCTGCGACACGACCCCGGCATGGTTGAAGTGGCTGTTTCGTCGGGGGCGCTCGTTTGTATCATGCACATGCAGGGGGAGCCGGGGACGATGCAGGACGCCCCCCGGTACACGGATGTGGTGGCGGATGTAAGGAAATGGCTGGAAAGCCGGGCGGAAGTTCTGGTCTCGGCGGGGATAAACCGCAGCCGGGTAATAATTGACCCCGGCTTTGGGTTTGGAAAGCGGGCGGAGCACAATCTCGAGATACTTCGTCGCCTCGAGGAGTTTCACCAGGCGGGTTTTCCTCTGTTGATAGGCACATCACGCAAGAGCACGATCGGCGAGGTTCTCGGCAAGCCCGCGGCGGAGCGTTTGTACGGAACGCTGGCTACTGTCACGGCCGCTGTGTTGTCGGGTGCTCATATTCTTCGCGTGCACGATGTGGGAGCGACAAAAGACGCCGCAGTGGTGGCCGAAGCCATATTGAGGGGGAGGGGATGGCGCAAATAGCCAGAGTGTTGCAGGATTTTGTTATGGTGTTTCCGGGCGGATGGACTGTTCTGCTGAAGGCGGTTTTTGAGATACTTATCATATTTCTGCTCGTTTATGCGTTTCTTCGTCTTCTTCAGGGGACCAGGGGTGCCGGGATTCTCAAGGGGCTTGGCATTTTCCTCGGGCTTCTGGCGCTTGTGATAGTGGTGGTAACGCACTGGTTTCCGCTTGAGACGGTAAACTGGGTTCTGACCAGCATGGCGCCGGTAGTGCTTATCCCGTTGTTTATTCTGTTTCAGCCTGAGATACGGCGGGCGATGATCAGGTTGGGGCAGAACCCGCTTTTCGGCATGTTTTTCCGGCCCCACGGGCATTTTACGGATGCTCTGGTCAGGGCTACGTTTGACATGTCCGGCGATAAGATAGGTGGTTTGATCGCAATAGAAAGGCAGGTGGGCCTTTCGAGTTACATTGAGGCGGGGGTGAGGCTTGACAGCGAGGTGTCGGTGGAACTTGTAAAATCTATTTTCTGGCCGGGCAACCCGTTGCATGACGGTGCGGTTATTATCCGCCACCAGCGTATCGCGGCCGCGGGCTGTCTGTTTCCTCTGACGGACAATCCTCATTTTTCGGCCGAGATGGGCACGCGTCACCGGGCCGGCATAGGTGTAACTGAGGAGTCTGACGCCGTTGTAATCATTATCAGCGAACAGACCGGTAAAGTTTCGCTTGCCGTAAAGGGCGCTATACAGCAGGGTCTCGATGAGAGGGCGCTCAGGCGGGCACTGGAGGACATAGCAGCGGAGACATTGTCAGGTGAATGATATCGGTGGAATAATAAAGAGGCTTTTCACTACCCATTGGCAGGTGAAGCTCATGGCCTTGACTCTGGCTGTCGGGGTATGGTTTTACGGCAACACCCGTATCAGGGACGATGTAGTTTTGCGCGTGCCTTTAAACGTTCAGCTGCCCGATGGATATGAGTTGCTATATAAGTCTCACAGCCAGGCCCAGGTGCGTTTTACCGGCCCCCAGTACCTCATACAGAGGCAACAGGAGGAGGCCAGGCAGAATTACATTCAGTTTAATCTCCGCCCTGCCGAAGAGGACGTGGATGTGGGTGAGATGGCGCTTGAGATCGATCCGGCCCGTTTGAACATCCCCGGTTCCGAACTTGCCATGATGAACGTGGTGGTTGTATCTCCTCTCGAGGCAAGTTTGGTTGTGGATAGAATCGCGAGCAGAACGTTGCCGGTGGAAGCGTCACTGTCAGGCCGTCCGCGCGGCGGGTATAAGATTTCCGATTATACCGTAACGCCTTCGGAAGTATCGGTGGAAGGGCCATCTCTTGCTCTGGATCGGCTGGAATCGCTAAAAACAATCAGCATCCCGGTATGGGATGCGCAGGAGAGTCTGCGTCGCTACGTTCCCCTTGCCGCCGACCACGTATTGACGTGGAGTGAAGATATCAGCATTCCGGTTTCATTCAGGACTTCGCCCTCGCAGGTTGCCGTTCACGTATCGGTGGGCATCGAGTACCGGCAATCGGGGATAGAAGGCGTGCCGGTCAAGCTGCTTGCTCCCGTCGGCTTTCCTTATAGTGCCGAAATATCCGAAGACGCCCTGGTGGAAGTCGTCGTGTCGGGGCTTCCGGACGTAGTTGAGGACATTACTGCCGAAGATATTTCAGCATATGTGGATTTAAGCGGCCTGGAAGATGAAGAAATAGCTTCAGGTGCAACCGCACCTTACAAAGAAACGGTATACGTAATACTTCGTTCCGGGATAGATGCGGAGGTTACGGAGGTCAACCCGGAGCAGGTTACAATTTTACTTTCCAATTAGCGGGGGAGCTTTGCCAATGACGACTGCTAAAGAAAAGGGAGTATGTTTACTGGGTGTCAACATCGACCACGTTGCAACCGTCAGGGAGGCTCGCAAAACGAATGAGCCCGACCCGGTCTGGGGGGGGGTAGAGGCGCAGCTTGGCGGCGCCGATCTTATCACTCTGCATTTGCGTGAGGACCGGCGTCATATCTCTGACCGCGATCTGCGCATAATGCTGCAGACCGTAACCGCTCCACTGAACCTGGAAATGTCGCTGGATGAGGAAATAGTATCTATTGCTTTGGATTCAGGTCCTGAAATGGTGACTTTTGTGCCGGAACGTCGCGAGGAGATAACAACGGAAGGCGGGCTGGATGTTCAGTCGCAGGTAAAAAGAATAAGCGAGGCCGTCGTGAGGTTCAGGGAGAAGGGTATAAGAACCAGCCTTTTTATAGACCCGGACGTCGAACAGGTCGGAGCAAGTGCGGATACGGGCGCCGACGGGGTGGAGTTGCACACCGGCACATATGCTGCAGCCGGGGGGGGGCGGCGGGCGGCCGAGCTTGAAAAGCTTGCACGCGCCGCATCACATGCACGGGAGATGGAATTGATCGTAAACGCAGGACACGGGCTCAATTATAACAATGTTTCCGGCATTGTTGTCACCATAAGGCCCCGGGAGTTGCATATCGGCCACAGCATCGTATCCAGGTCGATTTTTACTGGTATGCGTGTGGCGGTAAAGGAGATGAAAAAAACGATTTTAGACGCGCTTGTATCGGGTTGTTAAAAAAACGAAGTGAACAGGATTGCCATGGATAATAAAAAGTTGCAGGATGGCGTGCGTCTGATGCTGGAGGGTATGGGGGTGGACGTTGACCGTCCCGGCCTCAGCCAGACCCCGTGTCGGGTTGCCCGGATGTATGAGGAGATCCTGAGCGGTCAGGAGAAGAACCCTTCCGATGTTATAAAAGTCCTGAAAGGCGAGTACTACGACGAGATAGTTCTCGTAAGGGAAATTCCGTTTTATTCGCTCTGTGAGCACCACCTGCTCCCGTTTCACGGCCACGCGCACGTTGCGTACGTACCGGATGAGAACCGCATAACCGGAATAAGTAAGTTGTCGAGAGTGGTGGAGCTGTTCGCTCGCCGCCTTCAGGTGCAGGAACGAATGACCACACAGATAGCCGATGCGCTCGTGGAGCATCTGTTGCCCAAAGGGGTGCTTGTGGTGGTGGAAGCGGAGCATCTTTGCATGACCATGCGCGGCGTGCAAAAGCCCGGCTCCATTACAGTAACCAGTGTCGTGCGTGGCATTATGAGGGATAAGCCAGCGACCCGGGCAGAGGCCATGGCGCTCATTAACAGAGGCGGCGGCGTGGCCTGAGTTTTTAATAGCAGAAACTTGTTATCAGTAAATCCTCAGTGAACCCCCTGCCTGCAGCAGGCAGGCGTTCAAATTTGGAACCATGCAGCAATGCCAGAAATCGCTATCGGGGTCCCGATTTACCGTGAGCCGACGTGGTTCACTGAATATCTATAGAAAAATTCACTTTGATCAGGGGGTTTGAGAAAATGCCTAAAAATAGTATATATGTTCTGTTTTTAGTGTTGTTTTTGACTTTATCATCCGCTTCCGCAGCCAGGCCGAGAATTTATGCTTCACCAGACCAGCGTGATGAAATCATTCAGAAAATAGAGAACCTAAACTGGGCGTCCAACTATTTTGCAGAACTAAAAGAGCGCGTGGATGAATACGTGGCACTGGTAAATGAAGACCCGGACTGGCTCGTATCGAGACTGGCTATGAACTGGGATACGCGTTACACCACAACTCTTGTCAAAAACTCCCGCGCTGTTGGCGGCGAAGGCCGTGCTCCCGTTCCCACCCCACGTTTTGCTGGAGCACGCAACTGGGAAACGAGGTACAGCGTGCCGGGGCAGTTCGGCTCCATCGGGCGCACGCCGCCGCTGAAGGAATTGCAGCCATATAACGATAAGGATGGTAAAATACGGCTGCGCAATGATGACACCGGTGAGTTTGAATGGGTATGCCCATCGCGTACCGGGCATGTTATAAGGTACATTAATTCAAAAGTTCTCGGTCTGGCTTCCGATGCAGCTTTTCTGTACTGGATTACAGGTGAAGAGAAATATGCCGAACTTGCAGCTCCGGTTGTATGGTCGTACATGCACGGTTTTTCTCACACAACAACGGTCTGTCAATAGAGATTTTCGGGGCAGGGCGCATTTTAGGTGCAGACCCCGGGCCGGGAAGCAGTTACTGGGAATCCGACCACCGCCATTATTATTCCCGAACACCGGCTCATAATACGGTAATAGTAAACGGCCATTCCAAGCAAGGCAGGTCTATGGAAGGGATTACTATGGTGCCGGAATGCGGAGAAGAAGCGGATGATCCCAATTTCATCTACGCACAGGGAGAGTTTAAATATACTTCGCCCGAGGCCACACAGCAGCGCACACTTGCGCTGGTACGTGTCGATGAGACCACGGCCTTTTTTTTCGACGTATTTCGATCAAAACTGGATGAGACGGACGAAAACGAATACCACGACTTTATCTATCACAATATGGGTGACGGCATGTCTGTTTCGGATTTAACCGGTGAGCCGCTGTATCTTGAAGCGAGCAATCTGCTGACGTCAGAGAAGGGAAATATAAGAGGTTATG
>PWZK01000222.1 GCA_003567495.1 Candidatus Brocadiaceae bacterium | reverse complement strand
TCAATAAAGTAGCGGATGCCCTGAAGAAACAGGTGAATTCGGGCAGATTGGGAGAGATTTATTTCGCTCGTACGATCTGGCTGCGTCGATTAGGCATGCCCGGTTTCGGCGGTTGGTTTGGCCAAAAATCGCTGAGTGGGGGTGGGCCTCTCATAGATTTGGGGGTGCACAGAATCGATCTCGCCATGTGGCTGATGGGTTACCCGAAACCGGTCTGGGTGCTTGGCAGCACCTACAATCACATCGCAAGCCGGATCGCTGAAAAAGCCGGGAAGGACTTCGATGTCGAGGATATCGCGATCGCGATGGTCAAATTCGAAAACGGCGCCACCCTTGAGGCCGAGGCTTCCTGGGCGGCTAATATAGAGCAAAAAGAGCTCATGGAAACCAGGCTTTTGGGAACCAAAGGCGGGGTGTTGTATGAAAACGAGAATGGGGGTTATGGTTTTAAAGGCTCGGTTTTTTATGAATCCGACGGGTATCAGTATGATGCAAAGCTAAATACCGACAGCCAGGTTGCCGTTCCGTCGGCCATGGAACATTTTGTAGACAGCATTCTGAATGATAAACCCCATATGGCTACGGCAAGGGAGGGTATTATTGTTATGGAATTACTGGACGCTATCTATGCAAGTGCTGAAAGGGGAGAACCTGTTAAAATAACAAATGGGAGGGTATGTGATTAAAACGATGAATGAGCAAAAGGCAGTAAAAAGAGCTATAGACACAGTGCGTATTTTATCTGCAGAAGCAGTTGAAAGGGCGTCTTCGGGCCATCCCGGCCTGCCTATGGGTTGCGCCGATTATGCTTTTACGCTCTGGCACAAGTTTTTAAGGCACAATCCGAAAGAACCGAACTGGTTCGGTCGCGACCGTTTTATATTGTCGGCGGGACACGGCTCCATGCTTCTGTATTCTTTGCTGCACCTCTTTGAGTATGATGTAAGCATGGATGATTTGAAAAATTTCCGCCAGTTCGGATATAAAACCGCCGGACATCCCGAATACGGGCTTACCCCCGGCGTAGAGGTGACAACCGGCCCGCTGGGCACCGGATTCGCCACAGGGGTCGGCATGGCTATTGCCGCCCGGCAGCTGGCGGCACGCATGGGTGAAGAGGACCTGTTCTTCCGGCGCATTTTTCTGCTTTCAAGTGACGGATGTATGATGGAGGGGATTACGCACGAAGCCGCCTCACTTGCCGGACATAATAAGCTGGACAACCTGATTTGCTTCTACGACGACAACCATATTACCATAGAAGGCTCAACCGAACTTGCGTTTTCCGACGATGTTGGATTACGTTTTGAAGCTTACGGCTGGAATGTTATAAAGATTGACGGACATGATTCCGACGAAATAGAGGGCGCACTTACCACTGCGACAGCGCATAGGGGGAGCCCAACTCTTATTATAGGCCGCACGGAAATAGGCCGTGGCTCGCCCGGAAAGGCAGGCGATGCCAGCGCGCACGGGGCGCCTCTGGGTGCAGAAGAACTTGCAGCCACTAAAAAAGCGCTTGGCTTTGACCCTGATGAATCGTTTGTCGTGGACGAAGAGGTGCGAAAATTGTGCTCCAGGCGGGTTAGAGAGCTTCAAAAAACGGCGGCGCAACTGGATAAAAAACTGAATGATTTTCTTACTCGCAATCCTGAAAAAAAACAGTTGCTCGACAGGCTTCAAAGCAAGGATGTTCCGGAAGATATTCTGGAAAATCTGCTGGAATCGGTGCCGGCCGAGCCAAAAGCCACCCGCGCATCGGGAGGCGCCGTGATGCAGAAAGCCTCGGCTCTGGTGCCGGCTCTGACGGGCGGCGCGGCGGACCTTGCGCCCTCCACCAAGACCATAATTGATTCCGAAGCCGGCTTTTCGCCGGAAAATTACGCCGGTCGCAACTTGCATTTCGGGGTGCGCGAGTTTGCAATGGGAGCCTGCGCTAACGGAATAGCCCTCTTTGGGACCGGCATTCCGTATGTAGCCACCTTTGCTGTATTCAGCGATTTTATGAAACCAGCACTGAGACTCGCCGCAATACAGAAAGCACACGTTATATTTATATATACTCACGACTCTATTTTTGTGGGCGAAGACGGCCCGACACACCAGCCGATCGAGCATATGGCCATGCTGCGCGGATTGCCCGGGATGACCGTTATCCGGCCCGCCGAGTCGCACGAGGTCGCACACGCCTGGGCTGCCGCACTAACGCTTGAGGGGCCGGTGGCTCTTTTCCTTACTCGCCAGACTGTGGAGAATATACCGGAACGATATCTGGCAAATATTGACCTGGCAAGGGGCGCCTACGTACTGAGCGACGAACCCGATTTCGAAGCGATTCTTATCGCCACCGGTTCGGAAGTCATGGAAACTTTCGAGGCTGCGAAAATCCTGATCTCTGAAGGGCGAAAAGTAAGGGTGGTTTCCATGCCGAGCTGGGAGCTTTTTGAGGCACAAAGCGAGGATTATCGTGAAAGCGTTCTCCCCTCCGATTGCAGGCGGCGCGTGGTCGTAGAGGCCGGCACACCCTTCGGATGGGAGCGATATGCCGGCGATGAGGGTCTCATTATCGGTATCGATCATTTTGGCGAATCGGGACCGTATGAAATCCTGGCCGAAGAATATGGGTTTACCGCCGGCGCGATTGCCGGGCGCGTGAGACAATATATGGATATGGGTTAGCCCCGCATTTTTCACAATAGCAATTTTTCTTTTAAGTGGTATAAGAGCCTGTTATACAAATGCCAGCGGCCACACTATGTTGTGGCATATACGTCTTATGGGGCCTATAAATCCTATACGTCGACTTTAACTCACTTTTTGTGCGGCAGTCTGAACTGGCAACAGAAACCGGACGCTTTGATAATCGATATGCCGGAAATTATTCCGGCAGAACCGCTTCCGGTTCTGAAAATCAAAACCAATTCCGCTTGAAACGGAGATGGGAGACGCTTCCAGATCACAAAGCTTCATCGTATCGTGCAGTGCATGGGAGGGGAAAAATGCAGGGTGAAGGACGCAACGGCGTCGATTCGGGGATAAGTCGGGAAGAGCTGGAAATGAGCGTCTTGAAGGAGACAAGTATAGCCGTCGGCGAGGCGCTTGAGATAAACAGGGTGTTTGAGGATACGATGGACATTCTCGCGCGCCGGCTCCATATGCGACGCGGCACTCTTGTCATCCACGACGAGTGTTCTGACGAACTGAGAATAGCGGCGGCGCACGGGTTGAGCGGAGCAGAAATGAGAAAGGGCCGCTATAAGCCGGGGGAAGGCGTTACGGGACAGGTCGTTTTAACCGGCAAGCCGGTAGCGGTTGAGGATATAAGCAAACATTCGGCCTTTCTCGATCGGACGGGAGCCCGAAAAGCGGAAAAACTGCGCGATACTGTGTCTTTTGTCTGCGTGCCGATCCGTTCCGACAAAGAGGTGGTGGGGGCGATAAGCATAGATCGCTCTTTTACCGATAACATAACCCTGGAGAAGGATCTTCGTTTGCTGCAGATCATCGCCGCGCTGGTGGGACAGGCCATGAAGATCAACAGGATGGTGATGATGGAGCGGCGGGAGCTGCTGGCTGAAAATATGCGCCTGAAAAAGGACCTGCATTCGCGTTATCGCTTCGGCAATATCGTGGCTGCGAGTTCAAGGATGCAGGACGTGATCGCCACTGCGGCCACGGTGGCAAAAAGTAATGCCACGGTGCTGCTGCGCGGAGAGACGGGCACCGGGAAAGAACTGGTGGCCGGGCTCATACATTACAACAGTAATCGCAGCGAAGGACCGTTCATAAAAGTAAACTGCAGCGCGCTTTCGGAAAATCTGCTTGAGAGCGAGCTGTTTGGCCATGAAAAAGGATCTTTTACGGGAGCGACCACACAAAAACAAGGCAGATTCGAGCTCTCCGACGGCGGCACTATTTTTCTCGACGAAATAGGAACGGTCAGTGGGCGGCTTCAGGTCAAATTGCTGCGTGTGCTGCAGGAAAAGGAGTTCGAAAGGGTGGGCGGGGTAAAAACGATAAAATCGGACGTTCGAGTCGTAGCAGCGACCAATGCAGATCTTGAAGCCGAAATAAGCGAGGGGCGTTTTCGCGAAGACCTATATTACAGGCTGAACGTTATTCCAATTTTCATACCATCCCTCAGAGAACGCCGCGAAGATATACCGTTTTTGGTGGACTTTTTCCTTGAAAAGTATAACAGGGAATGCGGCAAGGAAGTTTCCAGACTTTCCCGGGAAGTCCTAGACATGCTTCTTAAATTTCCCTGGCCCGGGAATGTCAGAGAACTGGAAAGCTGCATGGAACGGGCGGTGGTGCTGAGCCACAGCGGCACTATAACTCCCGCGTTGCTACCGGTCTCGGTAAGAAGCTATACACGCACGGATGATGCAGCTCCACGGCCGGGATTGAAGGGAAACGAAGAAACGGATGCCCGGCAATTCATAGAAAACATAACTGCAAAAGGCAGCGGGAAAAATGTCTATGAAAAAGTAATGTCGGGCGTGGAGAAAATACTTATCGAACAGGTGCTTGCAAAACACGCATATACACGCACCAGGGCCGCTGAAGAGCTCGGGATAAGCCGAAATACAGTCAGAAATAAAATAAAAGAACTCGGGATAGAAGATAAAACTTCTCCAAAAGGCGCAAAAGGATAGATAAGCGCCATTGTGCGCGATCGTTCATATCGTCCCTTCAGGACTCCCGTTTATGCGATCTCCTCTCCTATGGCTTCGCATCACTCCGCCACAGGCTATAACATATCGCGCTTTAAGCGCCTGCTTCGGTAGGCGCTTAATATCCAGACATCAATAACAAATTGTCGATGTACTAAAAGATAATATCGTTTGCCGTCAGTCCCGAAGGGCCGACTGATTAATAGCCCGGGGTGGAAGCGCCATGTCGTTGGGCGCTGTAACCCCGGGAAACTCGTGCAGACAACAGAAAAGAGCCCTGAAAGGGCGATTCAAAGGAAAGCGGGGACATAGGGCAAGCCCCTTTCTTGAGTCGCCCCGTCGGGGCTCTTGTGCAGGGTGACACCGTTTTCCCCGGGTTCCCTTCGGTCACCCGGGGCTACCTGCCTGCGCCGCAGCGCGGCAGGCAGGCGGGTGAGTCGGCCCTTCGGGCCTGTGATTGTGGTGCGGGCTTCTCTGTTTGCCCCGCCGAAGGCGCCCCATTTTCAGAGCGAAGTCTCTGAAAATGCATAGTATTTTATTTGTAATTATATTGTTTTTTTGGCAAAAAGATTTAATTCCACATTCCTCATTCCAGATTCCGGCTTGTCCGGGTTGGGCTTACATTACATTCGTTGAAACCCGGGTCTCTTACGCATGCGTTTCAGCCTTTTCCCGATCTCCAGGATCAGTATTCTTCGCCATATCGGATGCAGCGGGTAGGTTGCATCAAGCCGCTGCAGCATGCCCTCGAAAGCCGCATCAAAATCCGCTCCCGACTGGCTGATTCTGAGCAAAGCCGAACTGAAAAAGCGTCTCAGATCACGATCGCGCCTGCAGTAGCCAGCGGAGCTTATGGCCATTTTGTCGAAATCGAGCCACCACAGCCACCCTGCGGCATCCATTATCTGGTGCCTTGTCTGGGCGTCGCCGAAAGCGATCCCGTCGGAATGCATCGACTTCAAAGCGCCCAGCCCGTGCCTGAAAAGAACAAACTTGTCTTCGAGTTCAACGGCCGGATCAAGAAAGAGGTTTTTAAGCGATCTCCCCACCACCATGCGCGTCACCAGCAAGCTCTCCTGCCTCGCGCGACCGACCGGCCGCCTCAGCGCCAAAACGGGCTCGACAACCCGATGGCCGCGTGAAAAAGCGTAAAGCGATCGGACAAACTGCTGCGGCCCTTGCGCGGCCTGCCATGCGTATCCCATAAACCATCGCTGCTTTCGGCGGTACGTTCTGTGGTAATGAAATCGCTTGACCGCCAGGGGTCCGATACCCGATTGCATCGACTTTATAACAAATCTTCCCTTATTCGGTTGCATGGTCTTTCCGGGCTCATCAGACGCAAGTAGTTCCATGAAAGGCCGGGGATCGAGTTCGAGGTCACGGCGCAAAAACAGCGTCATCCCGTCCGTTCGATGCACTTTCGCGAGATCTTTGACCAATTCCAGCTCGCGACCGGATACATTCAATTTTGACATTATTCTACTCCGCACTTATCTTTTTCAGCAATCTCAGCCCGCGTCGTCTGCAAAATCTCCATCACTTTATCTACGTGCTTGGGCATGGAAAAGTTCTTACCTTTCAAGGCGGCGTTTTCCTGCATCATCCGGTAGGACTCGCTGTCTCTTATCTGCATAAAATGCTCCACCACTCCGGCAAGGCTTTTGACATCGCAAAAAACCCGTCCACACTTGCCGTCTTTGAACAATTCGGTCAAACCGCACTCACTGCTCAGAGCCACAGGCAAACCACAGGCCAGTGCTTCGAGCACGACATTCGGCGCCGGATCGTAGCGAGACGCAACTATACACAGGTCGGAAGCTGCATAATAATCTTCGATAAGTGAAGTGGAACCACAGAAAGCCACGCGATCCTCGCCGGCCGGTAACGAAGAGAGCTTTCGTCCGCCGGGCTTCTCGCCCACCACAAGCAGCCTGAGCCCCGCGGCGGGAACAAGCCCGGGCATTTTTATCACTCTGTCAATACCTTTGCGTCTCCAATTCGTGCCCACCGTGAGACATACAAAGTCGTCATCGCATAATCCAAGATCGGCCCGCATCCGGCTGCGCGAGGCCGCCCGCAAACGCGGGGAGAATCTATCCGTATCTATGCCGTTATAAATAAGCGCAATGCGATCTTTGGGTATTCCGTAAAATCGGACGATCTGAGTTCGCATCGATTCGGAATTGACTATTATACGGTTCAGGCCGGCGCTCTTCAGCAGCCTTTCCTGAAGCCGGGTTTTCACCATGCTCTTGATTGACAGCCGGGAGAATGCCGTGCCGCTTTTTTCAATCTCGGCGCGTTCAAGACCGGCGCCTGCTCGATATAAATCGCCGAACGTAACATATTCGGTGGAAAACACGAGATCGAAACTCCCATTACAGCCTTTTACCGCCCGCCTCGCGTTTCGATTGAAGCTCAGATAACGGAGCCACTGCGGAAACCGGGCGTAAGGAACCCGCACACACTTTAACGCTTCGTCACACGCCAGATCTGAGTCGAAGTCGCCTGAAAAAACCGTCATTCGACAACCGCGCTCCAGGAGTGCGAATATCAGACGTTTCAGGTAACGCTCGTGTCCGCCGCGCCCGGCGGTAAGATAACGGCAAACAATTGCTATGTGCATGGGATGTCGTTTATTTATGAAAAAAGCGGATGCCACATGTTAAGAACATGCGGGACTTTCAGCTCACATTCAGCCATTCTCTCAGCTTTTTTAGATTCTCTACGTCTTCGCCATTATACCTTAGCAGTAAATCAAGCGCCTCGGCATCTCCATTGCGCTCATACTGCATCCACCACCTGACAGCGTCCAGACCGCCCACATCCGGCAGTTCACGCGTGATTCCAAGCACCTGTTCCACCCTCTTAAGCCCGCCCTTCAGGCCCTGTCGCCAACACGAATACATGAGATCCGTATGCCTGCAAACTCTTTTTATGTCAACCTTTAACCGGGACTTTATAAATGGCAGGTCGAAACGATTGCCGTTGTAGGTATATAGCCGCTCCACGTCTTGCAATACATTGCAAACGGCCTCGCTCGTAAGATCATCACCGAAAAGTTGATGCAACCGGATGTTTACATCAAATTCCAGACCGATTCCGATCACCGTCAACCTGGAGTTGAGCGGACTCAAACCGGTGGTTTCTATGTCAAGATATGCCCTTTTAACCCGCATATTTCATAAACCAACGGCAAATTTTAATATAAAAGACTGTTATGTTTAATCTTGCAAGCACATTTTGCAACTTTTGAAAATCACACTCTGTATTTTAGCCTCAAAAAAGGCGGTTTACCTGCCTGCAGCAGGCAGGCCCTGAGGGCGCATTCCCAGCGGTGCATCTGCTTTGTCAGGCTGCGCTTCGCGTATATGAATACAGCCTGTCTGCGTGCGGACACGCACAGGC
>PWZK01000198.1 GCA_003567495.1 Candidatus Brocadiaceae bacterium | reverse complement strand
CATGGTTGCCTTTTGTAGCGCAGGCGTCCCGCCTGCATCGTACGGGAGGCCGGGGCGCTACACAAAAACGAATGCAGGCGAGGACGCCTGCGCTACTTTTAACGTGGTTCACTGAATATATGCCATGGCACGACCGGGCATTACCTTTTACCGACGGAGGGTGCTGATAATGGTAAAAAAGACAGTCGAAAAAAGAGAAGCATACATCCTGCCGGTAGTGATTCTGCTTATCATATTCTCGGTGGTCATGGGTATGGCGCTGCTGGAGCTGGGCACAACTGAAAATACCCGGGCAAAACGCAGTGGAAACCGCGAAAAGGCATTCTACCTGGCGGAGGCGGGCGTTAATTGGGCGATCGCTCAGGAAACAACTCTGGTGGAAGATACCACCTACGAACGCAGCCTGGGCGATGGCACTTTTTCCGTTTTTCTAACCGGCCCATACAACAACCGAAAAATAGAGTCGGTAGGCACGGCTGGCAGGGCCGCCGAGACCGTTCGCTTTCAGAGAAAAGAAGAAGGCGGTCAGGGTTTCGTCTATTTTGACGAAGACGGCGACAATGTAGCGGGTGACGTCTGGATGATAGATAGAGAGGGGGACAAAATTCCCTTCCATCTGACCAAAAGCAACCGAAGCGATTATCCCGACCGTCTGCCCATGCCCGGCGAGGCGGATTTCGACGACGTTTGGGAAAGCGAAGGGTACTCCACTTATGCCGATGATCACGGCGACCTGCATGTGGGCGGCAACACCACCATCACACTTACGAAAGGAGATCACCACTTCCGGTCGATCCAGGTGTCCGGAACGCAGGCAAAGCTCGTACTCCAGGGCGGAACGCGTGTGTTTATCGAAAAGGACGTGCAACTTGCCGGCGGCTCGGTTGAAATTGAAGACGACGCCGAAGCGATAGTGGATGATCCCTGGGACGACGGGGTTGTCATATACATGGCCGAAGGCGTTGATATGATGGTAACGGGTGCTCTGGGGATAAGCAATCCGAGCAAAATGCCCGAGAACTTCAGGATTTTCTCCAACTCCGACGGGATAATAAAGTTTCCAAGCAGCGCGACCGATTTTTACGGAATAATATATGCTCCCGATGCAACGGTTGACCTGGTGCAGCACACCGACTTTCACGGCAGCATAGTGGCAAACAAAATCGAGGGGCGCAACGACTCGCCGCTTACCTACTATGAGCGTCTGGGCGATGAAGAAAAAGGGGTAATTGTGGAGACCTGGAGCAAGCCCGGCTGGCAGGCGCATTTTGAGGAATGAGGGGACGCGCCACCGATGGGCGGCGGGCCTGATGGACGACACCCTGGACCTTATGGACAACGGCATGGACAGCATGGACAGCATGGACAGACAACGCCGCTGCCTCTCAGGCATCATGAGCGCCACCGGGGCGTGTTTTAGGCGAGCGCCCTCTCAAGCCCGCCCGGACCGCGCCGTCCATACTGTCCATACTGTCCATACTGTCCATAAAACCCCGCCTAAAGCTTTAAACCGTGTTCTCGAGAACCTGCGTCCCTCCCTCGCAGACCCGAACAAACACGTCCACAAGCTCGGGGTCGAACTGCGTGCCGGCGCATTTTTTCAGTTCCGCAACCGATTCCTCTCTCGCCATCGACTCGCTATAGGGCCTGTGGCTGACCATTACGTCATATGCGTCCACTATCGCAGCTATACGCGAAATTACGGGTATGTCTTCCCCTTTCAGCCCCTCCGGATACCCGCCGCCGTCCCAGTGCTCGTGGTGATAGAGGATGGCATCGGCGACCTGAGCAAACTCGTCGGTGGAGGCCAGAATCCGGTACCCGCGTTCGGGATGCGTTTTCATAATCTCCATTTCCTCTTCCGTAAGCGGCCCCGGTTTGGTCAGTATCTCTCCCGGTATCGCAGCCTTGCCGATATCGTGCAGCGATACCATCAGAGATAACCGGTCGAGCTCCGCTTTTGAAAGCCCGATTTCTTTTCCCATCGCCATAGCCAGCTCCTGCTGGCGGGTAACGTGCTCCTGCGTTTCCTGTCCGTTGGCTCGCATGGTCCTTTTCAGCGCCTGGAGCACCGCGCTTTTGGCGCTGCGGCTCTCCGCCATTTTATTTCTGTACATAAGTTCTTCAGCCTCTCGCCTGACGTCCTGAATGTCCCGGTCCTCGCCTTCTTTGGTCGCATACCCGAGGGCGATCGAGACGGGCATCTGCGAATCGTGCGTCTCCAGGCATGCTTTGCGCACGCGCGCGCAGATTTCCTCGACCCTCCGGCTTTCGGTCTGAGGCAGAAGCGCTACAAATTCATCTCCTCCCCACCGCGCGACGATATCCTCTTTCCTGAAAGAATCTTTTAATATGTCGACGGCTTTTCTGAGAAGATCGTCGCCTTTGTCGTGCCCGAAGGTGTCATTGAACAGCTTCAGTCCGTTTACATCGCCCATAACGATACTCATCGGGAGCTGACGTTTTACATCCAACCTGGTGGTCTCTTCTTCAAAAAATCTGCGATTGAACGCGTCCGTAAGCGGGTCGTGATAGGTCAGATATTTGAGTTCTTCTTCGGCATGGTGACGGGCCATGGCATTGGAGATAACTTCCGCAACAACGCACATGAGCGACCTCTGATTCTCGGACAATCCTTCTCCGCTGCCGGGCGCGTCGATGCCCAAAAAGCCCGAGAGTTTGCCGTCTATAACTACAGGGAAACACAGAAGGGACTGTATGTCCCGTATGCCTTCTATTTTGGGCTCGATCCCTTCCCAACACCATTCATGAATATCTTTAAGATCCCGCTTGCCGTCGGCGAACAGAATGAGGTAGCTTCGGTCTACATCAAAAAACCCGCCTATACTCTCCAGGGCATATTGTATGCCTTCCTCTATCCGATCGGTCGTAGTCTCGATAAAACGCGTTGAGATGTCGTAGATTCGTTTTTCAAACTCCAGCTGGCTCTGCAGGTTGTCCTCTGTCTTTTTTCGCTCGGTTATGTCGATTAAAAAACCGTCTATGTAACCCCCGCCGTCATCGTCTTCATCGCTGACGACCTGCCCGCTTTCAAAAACCCATTTAACCTCGCCGGATGCGGTTTTTATCCTGTAAGTAACGGTATAATGATTTTTATCCGGTAGCTTATCCCGCACGGCCTCGCTTACAGCAGCCCGATCTTCGGGGTCGATTATGCTGTGGAAAGCACGCACGGCGTTGTTGAAGAAATCGGACGCCGGATAACCGGCCAGTTCCTCGATACCATCGCTTATATACTTTATGGTTCTTTCAGGATCGCAGTCCGCCCTGAATATCACACCCGGCACATTTGAAACAAGGTGACGAAATTGTTTTTCATTTTCTTTGATCAGATCTTCGGTCCGCTTCCGGTCGGTTATATCGAGTGAAAGCATGAACACTCCTTCCGGCACGGGGTGCATGGAAAGCTGAAACCACCTTTTATCACCGTCGGGGAGGGTGAAAAGTTTTTCCAGTCGCCGCACCACGCGGTTTTTCAGGGAGTCTTCGACGGCTGATAAAAGCTCCTCGTCACTGAGTCCCGGGCAGATTTCGTTGAACTTTTTACCGATAAGTTTCCCCCTGGTTTTCTGTCCCTGTTCAACCGCCACATCGTTTACGTACACGCATTCCAGGTCGTGTCCGATAACTATGCAGCCCTCCGCCATGGTTTCGAACAGCGTCCGGTATCTTTTCTCCGACTCCTGAAGGGCCTGCTGAATCCGGTATTGTTCGGTAACGTCGAGAAAAACCATTATCACCCCGGTTAGCTCATCATCGCCGTCAAAAATAGGCGCCGCGCTGTCGACTACCTGACGTTTTGTTCCATCGCGGGCTATGAGGGTGGAATCGCTTTCCAGTGTGGACCCTTCGCCCTTCTCTATTACTTTATGAACCGGATTTGCTATCGGTTTGCCGGTGCGTTCTTTAACGAGCTGAAAAACTTCGTCAACGGGTCTGCCCATCGCTTCGTCGGACGTCCATCCCGTGAGCTTTTCGGCGACGGGGTTGAGGCGCACGATGCGGGCGTCTGGATCGGTGACTATCACGCCGTCTCCGATGGACTGGAGCGTGAGCGAAAGGTTCTTCTCGTTCTCGCGCAGCGCCCGCTCGGTTTCCCTGTGTTCCGTGACGTCGACTCCGGTCGCCACTATATGGCTGATATTCCCGTCGGGGGCGTGCAAGACCGTATTCGCCCACGATATCAGACGTCTTTCGCCGCTTTTTGTCAGCCAGTGATTTTCAAATCGCTCGCGGTGATCGCCGGAGTTAAGCGATTCAAAAACGCTCATAACATCCTCTTTTCCATCCTCATCCAGAAATATATCCTGAAAACGCCGGCCGACAACTTCCGCCCTGGTGTATCCTGTCGTTTCCTCGCAGGCGCGGTTGAAACGAACGATCCCGCCGTCTTTATCCAGCACGGTCACCAGCGCGCCCTGGGTATCGAGCACCTCGGAAGCGAACTGTTTCTCATACTGAAGTTCCTCGTTCCTGTCTCTTATCTTTTTTTCCTGCAGCCGGATTATGTCAATGATCTTGCCAAGCCCCACGCCAAGTCCGACAAAAGCCACCAGAGCTGTAATCAGTTCCACCGAGCTGATAAAAATATCAGAGAAAAAGTACAGAGAAAGCAATATGCCCGACGCCCACGCAGCGGAAATGATCCCGCCGCCAAGCCCCCATTTAACGGAGCAAAGCACCACAAGCATCAGGCCGAAAAGGCCCGCGTCAAGCGGCGGCACGACATATATCAGCACCGCCAGCACAAGCGCAGACGCACTGATAAACAGAAGCGGTTTGTACTTTGAATAATTCATTTTTCTTTTTTTGCAGCCGCTGCGGCGGGCGGCCATGCGGTAATTATTTTAAACGGCATGGACAGGATAAACATTCTGGACAAAGGCACCGCAGCCCTCCTCCATTGACATCCAGAACCCACAACTCACATACACTTGTTCAACTCCATTCGCTTTTTAGCATTTTTGCGCACCTCGTTAATATCCTGCAAGGCACTTTCTTTTGTCGCACACCCCAGCGCAATGGAAACGGGCACCAGTTCCTCCTCAACGCCTGCAAACATGCGGCGTATCCTCTCACATATTTTCTCCACTCGTTCACTTCCGGTCTGGGGGAAAAGGATAACAAACTCCCCGCCGCTCCAGCGTGCCAGAATATCCTCCCGCCGGCACGCCCTGCGCAATATTGCGGCAGCTTTTACGATAAGCTCATCGTCCCTGTCTCGCCCCATTTCAGCGTTTAAGTGTTTCAGCCCCCTGACGTCGGCGACTATAATGCTGAGCGGTTGCTGTCGTTTTACGTCCAGACGCTCCATCTCCTCTTCAAAAAAAGCGCGGTTAAACACATCGGTTAACCTGTCGTGGTAGATAAGGCGAAGGAAACGTTCTTCGGACTCGTACCTGGCCAGGGCGCACTCGGCTATATCGACAACGGCCTTCAGAGACGCAACATCACCATCGCTCCTCTCCATCCCCTTCTCGCCCATAACGCCGAACTCGAAAAAGCCTTTAAGCTTATCTTCAATTACGACCGGAAAACACAGCAAAGAGCTTACGCCCTGTCGTTCTAACATGCTTTTTTCGGCCTCCGCCGCCGGCGGCATCTCGCCAACGTCGTCGATTTTTACCGGCTCGCGGCTCTGCAGCCGCTCCATAAGCCACGGAACATCCCGCACATCAATGTCCTCTGCAAGGTCGCTCCGCACCCCCGCCGCGTCGCTAAACCACCGGTGCGTGTTGGCAAGTGTTGCCGCGTCTTTCGACATCATGAAAAGCCGGCACCGGTCGAACTTGAAAAACTCGCCGGTGCGGCGCAAGAATTGGCCTGTGGCCTCATCTTTCCGTTCAAGGGGAGTTTCGACAAAACAGGACAGCACCCCGGATATAACCTTCATATGGGACACCATCTTCTCGATTTCGGATCGGCCCGGCATCGAGAACGCCATGTCGCGGTATTTTTTCTCGCGCTCTCTGAGCGTTTCCATTACCTTGCCGGCAAACACCTTTTCTCTCCTGAGGCTTTCGTTCGTCTGCTCCATGGCTCTTTGCTGCGCGCGAAGCACCTCGATCACCCTGCCCAGCCCCGCGCCGAGCGCAAAGTAGGTCAAAAAAGCGGTGAAAAGCTCGGTGCCGGTCAGATACGCCGTTCCGGCGGCAAACGCCCCGAGCATCACGGCCGAGGCCCAGGCGGCAGACACCATCCCGCCGCAGATCCCCCACTTAACGACGCAGAATACTACCAGAAATACACCGAACACGCCTGCAAGAAGCGGCCTGCCGGCGGCAACCGCCGCCGGGCCGGCCAGCACCATGACGGCCGCGGCCAACGCCGAACGTCCTGAATTTTTCCGGATTTGTTCCGTTCCCTGATCGCTTTTCATAAGTTTATTTTTTTAAGACGATGTGATTATTTGCTTCCTTTCTGGTATTTTACACGTAAGCAGGTGCAAATGCAACCTACTTTATGGATGCGGGGAGGCAGGAACAAAGACCGGACCCGACACTTGCACTCGATACGTTGCCTCGGTAAAATGATAAACCGCATATCCTCAGTGAGTCACGCTACGTGGAGGCAGGCAAAAATGCCTGCAAGTCTTCAGTGAACCGGATGCCGGCCAGAGTGGCGAGTGGCAATGAGCAACGGCAAACTTGAGGAGTTCAAAGCATATCTGGAATCGAACAAAAATGGTCTTTGGGCAGGAAAGCCCGGCGTTCATCGGTCAGCAACGGATTCTTTTAATCGGAGCGAGGTATGGATAAGAAAAAAGTCGGCATTGTAGGCTGCGGTAACATTTGTGATATCTATTTCAAGAACATTAAAAAGTTTGAAGTACTGGAACTGGCGGCCTGTTCCGACCTGATAAGAGAAAGGGCGGAGAAAAAAGCAAGGGAATACGACGTTCCGGTTGTTTGCAGCACCGGTGAGCTGCTGGAGAATCCCAACATAGATATAGTGGTTAACCTGACCACTCCGCCGTCTCATGCGGAGATATGCTTGTCCGGCCTTAAAGCGGGCAAAAATGTTTATGTTGAAAAACCTCTTGCCATTGCCAGAGAAGACGGGGCGAAAATTCTGGAGACGGCCCGCAAAAACAATCTTCTGGTTGGCGGTGCTCCCGATACATTTCTCGGCGGCGGCATCCAGACATGTCGCAAGATTATTGATGACGGCTGGATAGGCGATCCTGTTTCTGCTACCGCCTTTATGGCCTGTCACGGCCATGAAAGCTGGCATCCGGATCCGGAATTTTATTATAAAACCGGCGGCGGCCCTATGTTTGATATGGGCCCTTATTACCTGACCGCGCTGGTATGCCTGCTCGGACCGATAGAAAGGGTGACCGGCGCCACCGGCAAAGCCTTTGAAGAAAGGACCATCACCAGCGAGGCAAAATACGGCGACATAATTGAAGTGGACGTCCCCACCCATGTGACGGGGCTGCTTGATTTTAAAAACGGGGCGATTGGATCGATAATTACAAGTTTTGATGTATGGAGGGGGACCTTGCCCAGAATAGAAATCTACGGAACCCGGGGCTCTTTGAGTGTCCCCGATCCCAACACGTTTGGAGGCCCGGTGAGCATTTTCCGGCCCGGCGCCGGAGAATGGAAACAAATCCCTCTTTCACACGGGTTTGCAGAAAACAGCAGAGGTATAGGTGTGGCCGATTTGGCACATTCGCTGAACTCTGGTGCAAAACCGCGGGCCGGTGGCGAGCTGACATATCACGTGCTTGATGTCATGCACAGTATTCACGAGGCCTCGGATGAGGGCAAACACGTTCCGGTCGGTAGCGTTTGCGAGCAGCCGGCGCCACTGCCGATGGGACTGACGGGATACACCCTGGATGAATAATTTGACATATAGGTCCTATAGGTCCTATAAGTCCTATACATTGCCTTAACCCGCTTATTTCACGCGTTTCCAGCGGTGCAGATGCGCGAAAGGCAAGCCGCCTATCCTGCTTTTCTCACAAGCCTCCAGTGGTGCAGATGCGAAGAAAGCAAGCGCCGCTGTATTCAAATACTGCAAGCGCGGCTTTCTGAAGCAGATGTGCCGCTGGAGGCTTGCCCGAAGGGCAAAGCGCCGTTT
>PWZK01000288.1 GCA_003567495.1 Candidatus Brocadiaceae bacterium | reverse complement strand
GCAGGCTGCGTTTGATTTCTTCGCATCTGCACCACTGGAAACGCGTGAAAAAGCGGGTTAATGTTCATGAAGTATCTTATTTAAATTTTCGGGCCAAAGCAAAAGCAGCCGAGAAAAACACAGCAAGCACCCCCAGCGCCAGCCAGCTATAGCGATAGGTGTCGGCGATATCGGCGATCCGGCCGAAAAGCGGCGGTCCCAGAATTACGCCGGTGCGACTGAATATAAGCGCCATACCTGTGCCCAGCCCGGCCCTCCCTTCACCGGCGGCCTCGGTTATAGTGGTGAAGAAAAGCGCCATTGTTCCCAGGCATATAAAGCCGGTCACGAATGCGAGCAAAATTATCATAACGTAGTTTATAGCGGGCCGCCCCGTCAAAAATACCATAAGCAGTGATATCGCCGATATGCAGGCTGTTACAAAGCACAATGCCCGATGCCGGCGGCCGCTAAAGAGCCGGTCGCTTACAATCCCCCATCCGGACATGCCGGTCACACCGCCCACCTGCAGTGCGGCGAGGCCGATGCCGGACCTGACCGGCGAGAGCAGAAAATCAGTGTTGAGGAAAATCGTAAAATGCGCCCCAACACTGCTCATGGCAGCTCCGAGCGCTATGCCCAGGAAACATACCGAGAGAAAAAATCTATTTGACAGCAGGTCCTTAACGCCCGCCCTGAACCCCTCGTCCTCCCCGGCCGCGCCGTCGGGTTCAGAACTACTTTTGTCGGTGGAGATGCGAGGATAAAAGCGCCCTATAACTACGGCTATCACCAGGGCGAAAGAGCCTGAAACGAGTATGGCCACCCTCCACCCCAGAGCGGTCGCAATGAGCGGGAGCAGTACCGCGGCCACCATACCGCCGGTGCCGCCGCCGGAGTGTGCTATTCCCATATGAAAAGCCCTGCGCCGGGGATGCGTATTTTCTATAATACCACGACTGACCGAAGGGGTGATCATACTGAATACTATACCGCAAACGAAAGCCAGTGCAAGAATAAAACGATAGCCCGGTGCAAATGAGATCGCTATCATCACCAGCCCGACGCCGCTCACGCCGCATATAAGCCCCTTCCTGGCGCCGACAACATCTATAAACCGACCGCTGAACACAGCCAGCACAGTGGCGCTCAGAAAGTGAAAGCTCGAGTAAAGCCCCGCCTGAGCTCGCGAAAGTCCAAACTCATCCCTTATGATGGGGAAAAGCGAAAAAACGCCCTGGATATTGCCGCCTACGGCCGCATAAGCCGATGCAAGTAAAATCGGCACGAGCAACAGCCGAGCCGGCCGACATTCGAGTCCCGTTTTTTTCAGTTCATTCCCCATAACTCACTTCGAGGTATATATAATTTGCAGAAACATCTCGTTTGTATTAGAATGACACCTCAGCTCGCTTTAATTTCATCAGAGGAGTACTGCTATTATGGGCGATCGAGGTTACACTATAGGCATTCTCATAGGCTGCGCACTGCTTTTGGGCGCAGGCGTGCTTTTTACCTGGCTTGAAATACAAGAATACCGTCAGGACGACGTCCCCCGGCCCGATCCGGTCACAATCACCGAACCGGAGCCCGTAGAAGAGCCGGAGCCGGATGCGGAAGATGGCGACGAGCCAGGCGAAAACGAGAACTGAAACCATCGGGCCGGATCAATAAAACACGTTCAGGTCAAACACGTTCTGCACAAAGAAGAGCAGTATATAGGATATGCCTCCCGCTATCAGCGGCGTAGTTACCCAGCCCGAGGCGATCCCGCCCAGCATCTTCCAGTTTATGTTCCGGGCGCCGTTTACCAGCGCGATGCCGAGTATCGCCCCCACCACCGCCTGCGAGCTGGATACCGGCACCAGCGGAATCCCGGGTAGCCCCAGTCCGGTGAGCAGGTCACGAAGCCCTTCTGATGCAAAAATGTAAAGCACCATCGAATGTGAAAGCACTATAACAAACGCGGTAACCGGCGAAAGACGAAACAGTTCCTTTCCCACAGTCTCCATCACACGGTGCGAATAGGTATATATGCCGACGCTTATAGCTATGCCGCCAAGCAAAAACAACTGCTGGGTTCCGGTAAACGTCCAGTTTCCAAAAATTACAACATCTCCCAGCGGGGATGCCGTGGCAAAAACGCCCATTACATTGGCGATATTATTGGCGCCAAGGCTGTAGGAGCCCAACATGCCCACAATAATCAGCCCGGCGCGCGTGCAGGCGTCCAGCGTAAACAGATGAATTTTGCTCCGATAGACAAGCAGTCTCACAAGCCCGTATATACCGATTGCAAACAGGGCCGCAAGTATGGGACACAAAACCCAGGCGGATACTATCCGGCTCAGAACGGAGTAATCCGTCTCATACCCGCTGAAAAGATTCCAGCCCACAATGGCCCCGATGATGGCCTGAGACGTTGAAACCGCCAGTTTCATCCGCGTCATGAAAGTGACCGTGACCGCTGCAGCCAGCGCTACGCTGAATGAGCCGGCAATAGCATTGACGCCGCCCAGTGCACCCAGCGTTTCAGACGGCCCCGACCCGCCCAGTACCGCTCCCAAAATCACGCACAAACCTGCGAGAGCCGCGGCGGTGCGGAATTTGAGCATGCGCGTGCCGACCGCAGTGCCGAAAACGTTAGCAGCATCGTTTGCGCCCAGCGACCAGCCCAGAAATAACCCGCTTGAAAGAAAAAACATGTTGAAATTTCCAGTAGCTGAAGGGATGGATATTCATATCTGCCTTTTAATTGTGTATATGGCCAGTCTGTCGGCGACCGCCTCCGCACAGTCGGATATGGCTTCAACGTTTTCGGCGAAGTAGCGCAGGTGTGTTTTACGGCTCAGCGAAAGGTCGGATTCAAAAATTTTTCGTTTCAGCTTAACGGCGGCCACATCCGCCTCGTGCTCGTAAAAAGCAACCTTGTGAATATGATCGTTTACCGCCCCGAAGTCCTTGAAAAAAGCCCTTATAGCACGCACCAGCCATTCAATGGACTGCATGGACAGCTCGGTCAGTTCGGTAAACTGATTGTTCAACCCGCTGTCGATCTCGGGGCGTTCGACGGAAAATTTTGTCAGCGTTTCCTTAACCGTGTCAATCACATCGTCGGTGTTCTCCAGTATAGCAAGCACGTCCCCCCTGTTTTCCGGAATAAGGGTTTTAAGATAAAGCTCCCTCTCTATTTCCATCCTGAGCTCGTCGGCTTTCCGTTCGTGTTCCGTAACACTTTTGAGTCGCTCGTTAAAAGTTTCATGTTCCCCCTGCAGGTAACTGTGAAGTGCGCGCCCGAACAATATTCCTCCCTCACTGACAAGATCAAGGAACTCATCCACCTGCGCCTTCAACATGCTGGATATTTTCAGAAGTTTCGGCATAAAAAGCTCCAATGTGAAATCTTTTCAAGACGACGCTTGAAAAGGTTTTAATACAACGACCACTACAACGGCTGCGACTAAACGGCAAACGCCATCATTTTATTGAGACATCAAGCGCCTGCGCATTTTCAGAGGCTTTGCTCTGAAAATGGGGCGCCTTTCGGCGCGGCACTGTGCATACGCAGAGAAAATCACAAATTCAAAATTTCAAGTTCCAAATAAATTCAAAATTATAATATCAAAATTCAAAAAATATAAACGCCACTTCTTTCAGCGCCAACGGCGCGGCATGCTAAAGCCTGTGACAGCGCGAAAGTCCGGCAGGACTGAAGCAGAGTCACAGGACACGCCGTATACCTCAATCGAGCACTGAAAGTGCGGTATAATATCAAGCCTCGCGCGTGGTCCAATTACATTTTTTATGGCGCCACTGTGCGCTATCGTTTATATCGTCCCTTCAGAACTCCCGTTTGTGCGATCTCCTCTCCTGTGACTACGCTTCGGCCCCATTCGGGGCCTGCGCTCCGCCACAGGCTATAACATATCGCGCTTTCAGCGCTTACTCCGGTCGTTTTTTTGTCATGGGATATTTGTCATTCGCAATTGTCTTTTAGGCCCGAAGGGCCGACTCAATCGCCTGCCTGCCGCGCTGCGGCGCAGGCAGGTAGCCCCGGGTGACCGAAGGGAACCCCTGCCTGCAGCAGGCAGGCGGGGAAACCTGAGCACCACCCCCTGCTGAGCCCCGACGGGGCGACTCAAGAAAGGTGATCGCCCCGAGTTCGCCAAACCTTTGAATCGCCCCTGCCGGGGCTCTGTTCTGTTGTATGCACGAGTTTCCCGGGGTTACAGCGCCCAACGACAGGGCGCTTCCACCCCGGGCTATTAATCAGTCGGCCCTTCGGGCCTGATGGCAAATGCTGCTACGCGACTCCCTGCCGTTGCCGTTGTCTTTGTCTTTGTCGTTGCCGTTTGTCGTTAATTCCTCATTCCTAATTTCTAATTCCTAATTTTTTATTTCAACGACACTTACAGCGTCTCAATTAAATCTTTTTGCCAATAAAACAAGATAATTGCAAATAAGATACTACGGCAGCACCAGGAACTCCAGTTTTTCAAACACCGGTATGCTTACCAGGCTCGACACCACCGCCACCTCGACCCGGTTGCAGCCAAAACATATGCCCTGCGCGTCCCGCCCGGAAAACTTTATCAGGTATTTGCCGTCTTCAGCCTTTTGCCCTTCGCCTTTACGCACAAGATTGTCAGCGGCGTCATACCACAGAAAAATTACATTTTTTATAGATTTCGCCGGATAGGGCCGTCCCTCGAAGGAAACATCGACCACAAACTCCACTTCATCGCCCGGGCTAACCCTTCTCGGCCCCGACACCGACACCTCCGGCATTACGGGTTTCTTAAATCTTTCCCACTTACCGGCGTGGTCTGGAAAATCCTCAAACCGCCTGAGATGCACGTTTTTCTCCACCGAATACACACGCTGGAGGTAGAAAGGCCCCGTGCCGACCCAGAAGTGGCCTTTTTCATCATACCAGTTTTGAAGATTTCGCCACCGCTCGGATGCTTCGTTCTTGTCGATATATTTGCCCAGCACGGGCTCATAGGGTATGTAATTCTGCTCCCTGGCTTCGCGCAGCTTCCCTCCCAGCACCCCGATACCGGGCCCGGCGATCATACTCATCCACTCAACCTGAAGCCTGTCGGCCTTGTGGTTTGAAAAGGCCAGCTGCCCGGCTTTTTCGGCAAGAATGCCGGTGGTCAGCGCATGCCACGAACCGGGACCGTGCGCGTAATCGGGATACCAGGTTGCCACATTATTCTCCGCATCAAGGCTGTAGCTGTGACTGTAGGTCTCAATTGCAAGCGGCGACTTACTCTTTATCCGAACGCCGCGAAAATGGCGCTTAAAAGACTCGAAGGCGGGCAGCTGTGACTCATCAAAGAGCTTGCTGTCTTCGTCGGCTCTGTCGAACGTAAGTATAATCCCCATCACGACATCGGCCGGCGAAAATCTGCTGCCGTCATGCCATTTTGTCCGGTAAAGTTCCTCCGGGTAGTATGCCACGCTTTTTCTGCGCGCGGTAAGCCCCTCCGGATGTTTTTCAGCCACCGTGATGAAACGCTGCTGTTCGGCATCCCAGTCTATCCACGCATCTTCCGGCACCTCAATTTCGTCGTCGCTGAACTCCAGCGACACCCAGTCGTGGGTTTTCTCCACGGGCAGCCCCTCTTGTATCGTAACCTCCCCTCTTTCGATCCGCTGGGGCAGATAAAGGCCCGTGTAGGGGTCTATTATGACACCGTAATCCGACGTAGCACGCGTAAACATCATATCAAATATCCAGTTGCTGCCGTCTAGCGGATTCCATGGATCGTCGAGAAGATTCTGTGTCGCTATACGGACGGTGCCTCCGACTCTGTCGGCAAACCGAAGTGTATAGGGCCACAGATATGCCCCGGATATGCCGCCGGACAGGTCGGCGGCCACGCTTATTTCTTTGCGCCTGGGCGAGACGCTTATCTGGTCAACCAGCCATATCCGCACCGAATCCCTGAGCGACAGTTCCAGCGCCACGGCAAAAAGTTCGCTCCTTTCCTCCATGGAGCCAAAATCGCGCCGGCCCAGCCTCTCGGCCGCATCATCAAACTCCTCGCTCGGACGGTAAGCCTGCCAGAGCGGAGAAGACAACCCCCTCGGCGTATAATAGAAATTGAAAGTCCCCGCGTCGTCCCGCCTGACTATCGTGGAAATCCAGCCGCCCGTATAGAGATGAAACCGACCCTGCGCCGGATCGGCGCCCGACCACACCGGTGCGGCCTCTTCTGCGGTCCTGTAATCCCGGCGAACGACAAATCCGATGTTCTCAAGCAACGAAGCGATATAATCGCCTATCTCACGCCGCTCATCTTCGCTGCGGATAAGGAACCGCAGCTCGACGACCTCGCCGTCGTAATGCCAGCGTCCGTTTTCTTTTTCGGCGCCCAGCGCCCTCATACCGTCGCCTATTACGGCTTCTGCTTTCCCGGGGTCGTGGCGGTAGCGCTGTTCGAGCATGCGCGCCACATCGACAAAACGCGCGTAGTCGGCAAAGGCGCTGTTGATTGGCAGGTAGCGCGGCCGCGCCATTCCGCCATATATTTCGCCAGCGATATAATTGCGATCAAGGAGCCAGTTCACAGCCTCCCTGATTTCGGGCACCGAGAATGGGTTAAGCCCGCCGTCGCCCTCAAAAACCGGCCCGTAGGGGTTGAATGCAAGTTCCGCCGACGTGCCCACGTGCCTCTCGTACTCCAGGTCCCCGTCTTCCCGTATGATGTCGTAGAGATTGGCATCGGAAATGCCGAACGCATAGACATGAGCTTCCCCTGCGGCGAGAATACTGAGTGCCTGTCGTGCGGACGGCTGGACAGATGCAACTACCTCATCCACCCAGGCGCCGGTGCGCTCCTCTGCGGCCGAAGAGGGCGCAGGCGCGACGAGGAAAAGTAAAACCGCCACAGCAAGCGCTTCAGCACACCTGATTGTACCCCTGCCGATTCGTATGTAGCAATATATCATGACGTTTTCTCCCCCCTTTCCGACCAGAACGAGCTGCCTGCTCTTGTTTAAAAAGCACAATGCCTTTTAGCGTCAGCGGCGTCTGCCTGCGCCGCAGCGCGGCAGGCAGGCGTCATGCTAAAGCCTATGGCGAAGCGAAGGCAACATATCGCGTTTTAAGCGCTTACTTCGGTTGTTCCTTGAACATTGGATATTCATTCTTTTTCGTACATCGACAATTTATTGTCGATGTTGCGGCATTAAGCGCCTAATCCAAACGCTTCGTGAACGGCCACAAGCGCTTTTCTACCCTGTTCGGAAGCGATAACGACCGATATTTTAATCTCAGAAGTGCTGATCATACCAATATTTATTCCGTTTTCAGCCAGCGCTCTGAACATGGTCTCGGCAACGCCGGTATGATTTTTCATGCCCACGCCGACAATGCTGACTTTCGCGATATTTTCGTCCACTTCCATCTCGCCGCAGCCCATCTCTTCGATCACTTTCACGACAGCCCTGCGAGCCGCCGGCAGATCGGCCTCGAGCAAAGTAAAACTCAGGTCGGTTATGCCCTGAGCGCTAACGTTTTGCACTATAACGTCCACGTTCACGTGCTCTTTTGCAATGGCGCGGAATATCTTTGACGCGGCTCCCGGTATGTCCGGCACGTCACGGATGGTAACCTTGGCCTCGTTCTCCTCAAGCGCCGCGCCGCGCACATCGACCTGCTCCAACTGTTCGGTATTAGTCACAAGCGTTCCCTCCGAATTATTCCCGCCGGGCCGAACCCTGAACGGCACCGAAAATCTCTTGGCAATCTCAACCGCCCGAGATTGCATAACCTGTGCCCCAAGGCTGGCAAGCTCAAGCATCTCATCATAATCTATCCGATCAATCCTGCGAGCACCGGGTACAGCCCTTGGATCCGCGGTGTATATCCCGTCTACGTCGGTAAATATGTCGCACCGCTCCGCGCCGAGCGCAGCAGCAAGCGCGATAGCGGTCGTATCCGAACCGCCGCGTCCGAGGGTTGTTATGTTATCCTCCGCATCCACCCCCTGAAAACCGGCCACTATAACGATACGACCTTTTTCGATCTCATTGACCAGTCTCGAGGTGTCGATCCGGTGTATGCGTGCCTTGCTTGAAACGCTGTCGGTACGTATGCCCGCCTGAGCTCCCGTCAGGCTCACTGCTTCAAAACCGAGTGCATGAATGGCTATCGCCATAAGAGCTATCGACATCTGCTCACCGACGGCAAGCAGCATGTCCATCTCGCGCGGGTCCGGCTCCGCATGCAG
>PWZK01000091.1 GCA_003567495.1 Candidatus Brocadiaceae bacterium | reverse complement strand
GCTCGTTGGCGGCTTTCAGGGCATCCATGGAATTGATCAGCGCCCGCTCTACCGGCATGCGTTCGGGGTTGATATCTATGCCGAAATAACCCCCGTAACCGTACATTTTCAGCGTATAGAGCGCCGATTCCATTTGCTCGGGCGATATGAGGCCGACGTTGAGGTCCTGATCGTAGTTCCCGAGCGGCTGTGAATTCCAGTGCGTATGGAAAAGCTTCCCGTATTCCATCACAAGGCTCATCGCGTAGGCAAGGTCTTCATATCCCATCAATACGTGTCCTACTTCCGGGTTAAGCCCGACCATGCTTTCGCCGCTTTCAAGGCATTCCCTGTTTTCATCGGCCTTAAGCAGACCCTCCACCTTCCGGGCCATCAGTATACCTTCCGGCGTGGTCCCGTATAGAATTTTTCCGCGAGGCTCGTAAGGTTTTGGCTCTTCCGCGACTTTCGTGCCGGGAACGGCATCCATCGCTTCCGCCAGCCCCTCGCAGAAGCGGTCGCGTGCGGCGATGAAATCGATACCGAACGGATTTTCGTAGCCGTCTATGCCCGGCCACACCACGGAAAATTCGGTTCCGGCTTTTTTATTCAACCTGAAGGCGGCCTTCGTGCGCTCGATGGCCTTCTCGCGTACCGCAGGGTCGGGGTTGCTCAGTGCGCCCCACTCCCACGTGCGATCGTAGAAAAGGTTGGGCACGATTGTCACCAGGCGGATGCCGGTTTCCCGTGCGAACCGCATGTATCTGTCAATATTATCTTCGTTCACCTCGTTGGGATAGTGCGCTTCCAGCGCGCACAGCCCGTATTTTTTAAGCGACAGGGCGGTCTCAAACACAAAATCAAGCCACTCGTCTTTCGTTTTCGGCGCATCAACGTAGGCTTCGTGAAACCTGCCGCCGCCGGGACAAAAAAACCAGACGCCCGCTGAAAATTTTAGTTCAAGCCCGAAATTGTTCAGGTGATTGAGAAGTTCCTCACGATTCCTTCTTTTGCCTTGCGTAAGCGTTTCAATGCTCATTTTGATCTCCTGAATCTTTTTTGTCCCAATAAAGCGAATTAAACCCTGAAACAAACAGGGCCTGCTGATTACCTGCAGCATGGCCCGGATTACTGTACTACTCCTGTAATTCGGCTGCCGCATAAAGCGGAGCACCCGCCTCGAAATCGCCGGCTCTGAGCGCATTGACTAATTCCGACACCGTATTCACATTTCGGGCAAGCGCGGTAAAATAGGATCCGGCTGGCCTTTCCGGGGCGTGCGAATCGGAGCCGGCTACTAAGGGCAACCCGACCAGCCTGGCCAAGTGAATCGTGTTCTCTGAATCTTTATCAGTCATGTTGAAGCTGTATGCTTCCAGGGCGGCGAATTCGGAAAAATAACGCATTATCACCTCAACAATGTTCACTTTAGGGGCGCCGCCCCGGAATGGATGAGCGGGGATAAGAGCGAAAGATTCCAGGTCGATGATTCGGCGAAACTCGCTGTACTTAAGCCCCTCGTCCCCATAACCCTCTTCCAGCAACGGTCCGAAAGCCAGGATGTGACCCTCCCTGACGGATACTTCCATGCCTGTGAAAACGGGGAAATCCCATTTTCGGGAGGCCTCGTCGGCTGCCTCGCGGCCCGACATTTCGTTATGATCGGTCAGGCAAACAGCATCCATGCCATTCCCGATAGCCGCTTCGACTATCTGAGATACGCTCTGCTTTCCGCACCCCGAACCTATTTTTGAATGTGTGTGCAGGTCGATTTTCATTGTTGTCTTCAATCTTCATATCGAAAAAATCAGGGGCTCACCAGCCCAAATTTTTTCGCTCTCCGACCGTAATTGAAGGGCCGTGTCCGGGGTAAAGGACGGCATCATCGCCGTAAGCAGAGAGCACGTCGCGTATAGAGTTTTCGAGCTGATGTCTATCTCCGCCGGGCAGATCAGTGCGCCCCACGCCGTCCGCAAACAGCAGGTCGCCGCAGAACACCGGCACCGGCGACTCTTTTTCCGCGGCCAGTGTGATGCTCCCTATGGAGTGTCCCGGAGTATGTCTTACCAGAAGGCTGCAGTGGCCGAAATCTACCCTGTCGCCCTCTTTCAGAGCGATTTCGGCAGACGGCATTTTTCCCTGCACGCCGAATCCGGCCGTCAGGTTTTGTGTTGGATCGGATAAAGATTCGGCATCGAGTGCGCCGGCGGCGATTTTCAGGCCCGGGAAACGGTCTTTCAGTTCACGGTTGGCGCCTATATGGTCGAAATGTGCGTGGGTGTTCACTATCAGCAGAGGCTTGATGCCGAGTTTGGCACATGTTTCGGCGATAGGACCGGCGTCGGCGCCCGGATCGATAATTATTCCGTCGCCCGAATCGCTGTCACTGAGCAGGTAACAATTGGTCTGAAGGGGCCCCACAACTATATTTTTGATTTCCATGATCAATATTTCTCAAAGGCGTGTTTATCCATCTTATCCGTGATTTTAATCGGATATTCACCCGTAAAACAGGCCATGCAGTACTCATTTCTTTCACCGTTTACTGCCGCCAGCAGTCCTTCGCAGGTCTGGTAATTGAGCGAGTCCACATCGAGGAATTCCCGGATTTCATCAACGCTCTTATGTGCTGCGATCAGCTCCCCGTGTGTGGGGAAATCGACACCGAAAAAACACGGATTTATAATCGGCGGCGCGCTGACGCGCATGTGAAGCTCTCTGGCGCCCATTTCTCTCAGCATATTGAGCCTGGCCCTGCACGTGGTGCCGCGGACAATCGAATCGTCGACCACCACCAGCCGTTTGCCGTTCACCACCTCGCGCACTACGTTAAGTTTTAGCTCCACCCGCCTTGAACGCTCCCGGCGAGCGGGCGTAATGAAAGTGCGTCCGACGTATTTATTGCTTATAAAGCCCTGTTCGAGCGGCAGGCCGGATTGGCGCGAGTAGCCGAGCGCAGCGGGGTCTCCGGAATGGGGCACGCTTATGACGGCGTCCGCATCGGCCGGAGCATCCATCGCAAGTCGCTCCCCGAGACGGACGCGCACTTCATGCACGGTTTCACCGAACAAAATACTGTCGGGCCGCGCAAAATAAATATGTTCGAAAATGCACTGGGCTTTTTTGTGATCTTTACCGCCTGCAAAACGCACCGACTGAAGCCCGCTGTCATTTATTGTGATCAACTCTCCGGGCTCGACGTCGCGCACAAATTTAGCGCCCAGAAGATCGAAGGCGCAGGTCTCGCTCGCTACAAGGTAACCCTCGCCGAGTTTGCCGATCGACAGCGGCCTCCATCCGTAGGGATCGCGAAAGGCATAAAGGTTTTTGGCATCCATCACCACCCCCGAGAAAGCGCCCTCGACATGTTTCAGCACCGAAGCCAGGGGGTTTTTTTCTCCGGCATGCAGAGGATCGGCCAGCAAATGCACAATGATTTCGCTGTCTGTCGAGGTTTGAAAAATTGATCCCCTGGCCTCGAAATCGCGCCTCAACTTCTGTGCGTTGGTAAGATTCCCGTTGTGAGCGATCGCGACAATTCCTTTTGAATACTCTATTACCAGAGGCTGAATATTTTGCACGCGCTGGGCGCCGGTGCTGGAATACCTGACATGTCCGATACCAATGTGGCCGGGAAACTTGCCCAGATCCCGCGGGTCTATTGCTTCCGACAGCAGCCCCAGCCCCTTTAAGCTCTGCAGCTTCTTTCCGTCGGAAACAACAATTCCTGCGGATTCCTGTCCCCTGTGCTGAAGCGAGTAGAGGCCGTCGAACACACAATTGCCGGCATCCGGCAGACCGTATGCACCCATCACGCCACAATAGTGCCCTGGTTTGCCCCGGATGTCAAGACATGATTCCGGATTATCATAGTCGTTCTTCATATAAGAACCTTTTGATCAAATTGAAAAAGTACAGACATAAGGATATAAACAATCTTTCCAAATGTCAAATGAAGATTGACGAAATTAACCTGATTCTGCAACATACGGAAATCGCCGGCAGTTGTGCATCAGGCTCTGTTATCCCGCATATTTCATAAACCAACGACATTGGTTAATATAAAGGCTTGATAATAACTATGTTAAATAGTGTTTTTAGGGTGACTCAGATTTTACAGTGTGTATTTGAGATCCGTAAAAGACGGTTTACCCTTCGGGCGCGTCCCCAGCGGCGCATCTGCTTCAGAAATCTTCACTTGCAGTATACTAATACGGCTGCGCTCGATTTCTTAGCATCTGCACCACTGGGAACGCGTGAAATATGCGGGTTATGGCAAAAATGGGTTGTGGTTTTGTATTCAACCGTTTTTTTATGTAAAATGTGCTAAAGGGTGGGCGAGGTTCTCGTCGTCCTGCGGAGGCACAATTACGGCGGAGCTTGCCGCTGCATGGAGAAATTACACTATAATACGTTCAGAGCCATGGTGGAGGGCTCCGGTGATGAAACGATTAAAAGCTTTTTTTACGCCCACAATAAACCGCCGTGTTTTATTACGAGCCGGCATATTAGCCATTTCGGCTTTTATCCTGTTCAGATACGTTGCATTGCCCTTCTATATCGTGGGTGATAGTATGGCGCCGACTTATCGGACCGGCAACGCTACGCTGGTGTGGCGTTTGAGATATCTTTTCACCGAACCCTCGCCGGGCGACATCGTTTTCATAAGTTTATCCGAAGAAAAAGAGGTGCATATCAAGAGGGTGGTGGCTCTTTCGGGCGATGAGGTGGAGTTTCGCAACGGCGAGCTTTATGTCAACGGAGAGAAGATTCACGAACCGTATTCCACTAAACCCAGTTATTGGAACCATGGCCCCGTCGTTGTAGAAGACGGGCACGTTTTTGTGGTGGGCGATAACCGGAGCATGCCCCGGCGCGAGCATGAATTCGGCAGTGTGGAGAAAACCCGGATAATAGGATCGCCGCTTTGGTAGGCCGAAGTCTCTCGCGTATTGGGAGTTTTGCGTCGATGTGAGATTTTTCAGTCGGTGGGTTTTTTCCCACGCAGAGCGCGGTTTGGTGAAGGTTTAACCAGCTTTTTCACGCGTTCCCAGCCTGCCTGCAGCAGGCAGGCGGTGCATATGCGAAGAAATCAAACTGTCGTTGGTTTATGAAATATGCGGGTTAAGCCATTTCCGGGCAATTGCCGCATGGTTGAGCGGGCCCGCCCCCTTTCCGAATCCCAGCGCGTGCCCGATTGCATGGTGAACCACTTCTCCCGCTTCTTCGATCGCTTCAAGCACGCCCGAGCCGAAGGCCAGGAAGGTGGCTATGGCGCTTGCAAATGTGCATCCGGTTCCGTGGGTGTTGGTGGTTTCGATGCGCTTATAGGCGAATTCGGCAAAATCTTTCCCGTCAAAGACGATATTTACCGGCGGCCCGTTCGTGATATGTCCGCCCTTAATCACAGTCCATGCCGGTCCCATATCGCTTATCTTGCGTGCGGCCTCACGCATGCCGGAAAGATTATTTATCGGCGTTCCGGAAAGTTTTTCTGCTTCCGGCAAGTTAGGCGTAACGACTGTTGAGAGGGGCAGGAGCAAGCGGCGCAGCTCCGATTCTGCGTCTTTGTCCATCAGCCTGGCACCGCTCTTGGAGGTCATTACGGGATCGAGGACAAAAATTTTCATATCGTAGCGCCCGATGGCGCCGGCAACCACTCTTATGGTGGGGGCATCTGGCAGCATACCGGTTTTGACCGCATCAACTCCGATATCTTCTGCCACCGCTTCGATCTGCCCGGCCGTGAATTCGGGCGGCACCTTGAGAACTTCGCGTACCGCAACGGTGTTCTGAGCGGTCAGTGCAGTTATGGCGCTCATCCCGTATCCGCCCAGTGCCGTAATGGTTTTAAGGTCGGCCTGGATACCGGCACCGCCCCCGCTGTCGCTTCCTGCGATGGCAAGAATTCTCGGATGTTTATATTTATTTTCTATTTGTTCCGTTCAGGTTGGCTGAAGAGTTTTATTGCAAGTTCCGCAACGCCGCCGCCCAGCCGTCGACACTGTTCCTCAGAACGTTCATCCGGCGCATTCAGGGCCACAGGGCCGTAATGATCGCCCATGGGCGTGCCCTGCACGATCATACCGTGAACCAGCATAGCGTGCAGTATGGACAGTACCGTTGTTTCTCTGCCGCCGCCGGGGTTCGCAGCAGTAGAAAAGGCACCGCCCACTTTACCCTTGAGCCGGCCCTGGAATTTAACGGAATCGTCGAACAGCTTTTTTACCTGCCAGCTCATGAGCCCGTAGTAGGTCGGGGAGCCGATTATGATCGCATCGAAATCGCTTAGTTCTGTGACTTCCACCTCGTCTATCGGCTTCATGTCCACTGCGGCGCCTGTTTCCTGTGCGCCTTCGGTTACATGCTCGGCCATACGGCGGGTGTTGCCGCTGCCGGAATAATATGTCACCAATACTTTGGCCATATCTGACACCTCCTGTTAGTGGGCTACTTCACTGTATCGTGCCTCACGTATGACCGTCACCTGCACTTCGCCGGGATATTGAAGTTCTTCTTCTATTTCTCCGGCGATATCTATTGCAAGTTTTGCGGCGGTTTTGTCATTGACGCTGTTGGAGTTAACCAGCACCCTGACTTCCCGTCCCGCCTGAATGGCGAAGGCGGCATGGACACCTTTGTGTCTTTCCGCCACGTTTTCAAGTTTTTCAAGCCTTTCTATATATCTTTCCAGTGTCTCGCGCCGGGCGCCCGGCCGGCCTGCACTCATCGTATCTGCGGCCAGCAACAGCCCCGCATACAGCGAGGTAGGCTCTACATCCTCGTGATGGGCCTCGATAGCATTGACTATTACCGGGTCTTCCCCCCACCTGCGTGCTTCTTCTGCGCCGATAACTGCGTGGGAGCCTTCCTGGTCGTGGTCCAGAGCCTTGCCGATATCATGCAAGAGTCCCGCCCTCTTTGCCTGCCTGACATCCAGCCCGATTTCGCCAGCCATAACCATTGCGAAACGGCCGACTTCTATCGAATGCTGCAGCACATTCTGACCGTAACTGGTGCGGAATTTAAGGCGGCCCAGCAACTCCTTCAGGCCTTCGGGGATTGTAGCGAGTCCCATTTCGTATGCCGCTTCATTGCCGGCTTCTTTAATGCTGCTTTCAACGTCTGCTTTGGCCTTTTCGGCAACTTCTTCGATCCGGCCGGGATGGATGCGGCCGTCGGCAACCAGCCGTTCGAGCGCAAGCCGCCCGATCTCACGCCGTATGCTGTCAAAACTGCTTATCACCACCACCCCCGGCGTATCATCGACAATAACATCCACGCCGGTGGCCTGCTCAAAAGAGCGTATGTTGCGCCCCTCCCGTCCGATTATGCGGCCCTTGAGTTCGTCATTGGGCAGTTCAAGCGTGCATACCGTTGTTTCGCTTGTGGCCTCGCCGGCACCGCGCTGAAGAGCGGTTACAAGTATTTTGCGTGCCTCTTTCTCAGATCTTTCCTTTGCTTCAGCGACCTTGCTCTCGAGCATATCGGCGCAGTCTTCTTCCACTTCCTGCCGCAGATGTTCGCTGAGCATTTTGCGTGCATCTTCCCGGGAAAGGCCGCTGATCCTGTGCAGTTCATCCTGCTGTTTACGGATCAGGTTCTCTGCTTCCCCCTCTTTCTCGGCCAGTTGCTTTCTGCCTGCAATCAGGTTCTTCTCGGAAGTCTCCAGGTAGCGTTCTTTCTGGTCAACCTCCGCCTGTCTTTTGTCAAGGTTGTCTTCCCGCTTGTCCAGACGCCGCTCCGTCAGACGCAGCTCTTTGCGTGTTTCCTGTACCTCTTTCTCGAAATCCTCACGGAGTTTAATTATCTCCTGCCTTCCTTCCACCTCCATTTCTTTTTTGATCTGCTCCGCGTCACGGCGGGCCTGTTCCAGAATTTCCTGTTTTCTACTTTTGGCGCTTACCAAAAACGCACGGGTAACCAAAATTCTGAGGATATACCCGGCTATTAATCCTGCAACTCCTGCAAGCATTGCTATTATTGTGTTTGGCATGACGTTAGCGAATCTCCCCGCTCCTGTACCCAGGAAGCGAACAGTCGCATAACGTTGTCAGAAACTACCGGACGTGTAAAGGGGACAAGCCTGTCGTAAATGCTTTTCTTCAAATAACGCCGCCGCCATCGCTTCCCCCTGCGAGAAAATGCGATATGCCATCGTAACGCACTTCTCCGGTTAAACTTAAGCAGTAGAAAGCCGGTCGCCCTGATTCGGAAGACATAAAACGGCTCATACCGGTACGGGGCGGACAGGAGCGACGGGTGCAAAGTAGCTGCAGGAATCTCGACAGGCGGGCAGAAGAGACGAGCCGTTTATTGTAAAATTCCGCCTGAACAGGCTTAACCGGTCCGAGATCCCAAACGCGTAGTTTTTGAAAAAACATTTCAGGC
>PWZK01000012.1 GCA_003567495.1 Candidatus Brocadiaceae bacterium | reverse complement strand
TCATCACTTCGTTTTCCTTATAGTGGTGATGATCGCGAAAGGCTTTGAAAAGTTTGATATCCGCTCCGCAGCGCCTGAGAGTGCTCCTGAAAGCTTCCGGATTGCCGATTGCACATAGTGCCGCCCATTTTCCATGTTTCAGATCATTGATATCCGCTTTGTGATCCAGCGGCGTAGCTGTTCGGATGGGATGCAGCGCAACGGGTTTATGTTTTGAGTTAAACGCCGGTATGCCCGGGGCGAGACCGGAGATTTTTTCTCGTATCGCCTCCAGCCCGCATGAGTCGATAAGGTCGGTTCGGGTCAGCACGACGGCATCTGCGCGCCTTAGTCCGCCAATTGGCTCCCGCAACAGGCCGGCAGGCAGCACCTTGCCGCCACCGAACGGGTTGGTGACGTCAATTATAACTATGTCCAGGTCTCGCGCGAGCCTGCGGTGCTGAAACCCGTCGTCCAGCAGCAGCACGTCGGCTCCGTGGTCTTTTACGGCTTTTACCGCGCTTTTGTATCTGTTCGGATTTTCCAAAACCGGTATGCCGGGCAATTGAAGCCGGAGCATTGTATTTTCGTCGTTTGCGGCCGCGTTCGGCCCGGTCCCGTATCCCCGGCTGAGAATCGCCGGCCTCCGCCCCCGGGAATTCAGGTCTTTTGCGAGACGGGCTACAAGTGGTGTTTTTCCGGTTCCGCCGGCGGTAATGTTTCCCACGCTTATGACCGGCACACCAGCGCTCTTTTCTTTCAGTAGTTTTTTGTCATACGCGAGGTTTCTGAGTTGTGTAGCGGCTTCATACAGCTTTCCGGGTGGCCACAGGACGGCCTGGCAAAGCACTGCAAACGGCGTGCTGTGTTTGTGGTTGATAATACTCAGATATCTCTCATGCATTTGTTGTTTTTCAAAGCACCTTGGCGCCGGGTGATACGGGTTTATCCGGTGTTAGCACCGACACAACCTCACCGTCCTGAGCGGCCAGAAGCATGCCCCGGCTTTCAACGCCGCGCAGTTTTGCAGGTTCAAGGTTTGCCACCACAACCACTGTCATGCCTTCCAGGTCGACAGGCTCGTAATGCGTTTTTAGCCCGGCTACCAGAATTCGCGGATTTTCCTCGCCGATGTCCACTTTTATGATATGGAGTTTATCGGCATTCGGGTGATCCTCGACCGACACAACTTTACCTGCCACCAGTTTTATCTTCTTAAATTCGTCAAACGTAATCATCGCAGCCCTCCTTATTTATTGTTATCCACGACAAATTCTTTGAAATCTTCCAGCCATTTTAGACTTGCGGGGTCAGCCTGTTCTACAAAATCCATAAAATCAGCGAGCCGCCGCGCAACATGTGTATCCATGGCGTGTTCCATACGACATGCATTTTCGTCGGCGGTTTTCAAATCGACCATAAGTACCGTGGTCATAAACTTGCGGAAGAGTCTGTGTTTTCTGTCAATTTCCGTTGCCTTTGCTAATCCTTCATCGGTCAGGGTAGCTGCACGGTACGGCTCATAGTTTACCATGTTCTCATCCGCAAGACTGTGCAGCGCGCTTGAGACCGTTGATTTATGTACGCCGACAGCGTCCGCTATATCCTGTACGTGTGCATGCCCCCCCCGTTCCTGCAGGACCCAGACCGCCTCCAGGTAGTCTTCCAGCTTGCCACTTATTTTTTTCTTGCTCAATATAATCTCGCTCTCAAATAAGCATGTGTTTTCTTACGATTGTAACAAACCGGCAAGGTAAAATCAACCTTGTTTGACATCAGTTGCTAAATATTGTATAATTTTATCGTAGGTTGTTAGAGGCTTGAGCCAGAGTTTGGTTCGGGCTTGTGTAAGAGAGACTTTTTTCGGAGATGTAACAGTGACACCTGAAGGAACAGTGAAGTTTTTTGACAGTAAGAAGGGTTTCGGATTCATCCAGCCGGATGATAGCGACGAGGACGTGTTCGTGCATTACAGCGCTTTGAATATGGACGGTTTCAAAGACCTCCAGGACGAGCAGCGCGTCAGTTTCGATATTGAAGAGGGTGAAAAAGGGCTGCGGGCTGAGAACGTGGTTCCTCTTTAAAACGAAAAATTAACGAGTTCAGACAAAAACCTCCCGCATTGCTTGCAGTGTGGGGGGTTTTTGCATATCAGTGGTTGCGCCTCAGCCTTATGGCGAGGGCCGTAATCGCGTAGGACAGAGATACCTTTACGACTTTGAATTTCGACCTGCCCGAGGTCCTTCCGCTCCAGGCGACGGGCACCGTGACAAACGAATGCCCGCTGGCGATGGCTTTAAGCGGCAGTTCGATACTGAGCGCAAAACCGCGCGATTTAAGCGGCGCCAAAGTGTCTATTACATCCCGACGGTAGGCCTTGAATGCGTTTGTTATATCATTGTGCCCGATGTCGAACATTGCGCTTATTAGCCGGTTGCCCAAACGGTTCAGCAGCAGTTTTGCTTTTGGATAGCCGGTGATTTCAGCTTTGTCGATAAAGCGCGACCCGAATACGCATTCGGCGCCGCGTTTCATCGTTTTGTAATAAGCAAGGACATCTTCAGCTCTTTCCGAACCGTCCGCCATAACAAGCGCCACCGCGTTGCCGCGGCTCAGGGAGAGTCCTTTGCGCACCGCGCTGCCAAACCCGCCGGGGAAAGAATTGTTCAGTGTCCTGACGGCGTAGAATTCACATTTCAGCCGCTCTAAAATCTTTCCCGTACAATCTGTGCTGTTGTCGTTGATTACCAGTATCTCGTAGTCTGTTATATTTTCTCCGGCAAAAACTGCGGCTATTTCTTCAACCGTCTTCCCCACACTATCCTGTTCATTTTTAGCGGGGATCAGAATTGAAAATGATATTTCGGGATGCATGTTCATTTTGCCCGGTATAGTTGAAGGTGTTTAGCCCGCATATTTCATAAACCAACGACAGGCGGATTATACACTATTGTCTTGTAGTCAAACAATCGGCCTTTGTGACGGTTTCTTTTTATTATTGCCGTTTCTTGCACCATAAGCTTTTTTCGTGGTATATTCTTTTTTCATGTCAGGCAGCAAAAGAACAGATTACAGATCCGTTGCCATGCCGCGTGCTCTCTGGTATCATCTTTATCCCGGCATGTGGGAGGTTTTTTTCCGTTCTCTTGGCCTGAGTGTCGTTGTTTCCGCCAAAACCGACAGAGCGACGGTGGAACGCGCCGCTTTGATCTCTGAGCCGGAACACTGTCTGCCACTGAAGCTTCACGATGCGCACCTGCACGGAGTTGTGGGTGCGGCGGACGTGGTGTTCATACCACGTGTGTTATCTACTCTGACCGAGCATATAGCGTGTCCAAAACTCGGCTCACTGCCTGATTGTGCAGTGGCGCAGTTTGGTGATGAAACCCCGATACTTACGATCGATATAGATGAAAATAAGCGTTCCGTTCACCGTTCAATGCTTGAACTGGGGAGCGAGCTCGGTTTCCGACGCAATGCGACGCGTGCCGCCGCAGCTGCGGCGCTTTCAGCTATGAAAACGGAACGTAACGGGCTGAAAACGTGCATTGATCGTGAAGACGATTATTTTCTTATACTTGCCCATCCCTACATCCTGCATGATGCTTATGTCTCGGCGCCGGTGTTCGGCAAGCTGGATGCCATGAACGTTAAATGGCTTTTTCCCGACTACGGTTGTGAGAGTATTGAATCCGGACCGATTAAGTGGGACGCCTGCGGCATTATGCACGACGCCCTTCTCAGGCTCGATGCGGGCCGTTGTGTCGGGGTAATACATCTGAGCGCTTTTAACTGCGGGTGCGACTCAATCGTTATGGAGGTTTTCCGCGGCCTGCTTTGGGAAAAAAATATCCCGTATATGACCCTGGTTATAGATGAACACGAGGGGCGTGCCGGCCTGGATACGCGCCTGGAAGCGTTCGTTGACTCGATCGGATGGCGTAATACCCTCGACAACGCTGTATGAAAAAAAAACTCAAAAGATTAGCTTTCGAGCCGTGGGGAAATTACGCGATCGCACTGGCGGCGTCGGTGCAGTGTTTGAACGTGGAGCCCTGGACCCGCACCGCCACCACTCCGGAGGTGCTGGAGCTTGGCGTTGCCGCCTCGCCCGATTCAGCGTGTCTTTCGTTTAAGGCATGTACCGGCCACTTTTTGGAGGCGGCGCGCGAAGGGGTGGAATACGGTGTGATGGTCAACAGTGTAGGCACCTGCCGGCTTCGCTACTATCGGATGCTGCAACAGCAGTTGCTCGAAGAGCGAGGGTTCAAGCTGTTTATCTTTGGGCTGGGCTACGACGGCATAAAACCGCCTCTTATCAGGCATTTTGATCCCAGGCCGGGGCCTTTCCTGAAATGCTGTGTGCGCGCGCGGGCGAAAGTCCTGGCCGTTGACGCTATTGAAAAATACGCCTGGCACACGCGTGCCAGGGAGCTTCACAGGGGCGATACCACACGCGTGTTAAACGAGTGTCTCGGAGATCTTGAGCGAGCCGATTCCTTGCTGGATATCCGGAGGGTGAAGGAAAGCATACCTGTTCGTTTTAAGAAAATAGCTGTAAAGAAAGATGCAATCCCCCTGAAGATAGGTTTGCTCGGTGAGGCCACCGTTCTTAGAAACAGATTTTTGAATCATAATATCGAAGAGATTCTTGGCGGGCTCGGGGCCGAGGTGTTTAATTTCTTCCTTCTGGGCGAAGAGATGAAAAACATCTTCGGTATAGGGATGTGGGGCCGGCATTCGAGATGGACGCTAAAAAGGCTTGCCGCGCCTTATCTGAAGTCGCTGGTGGGCGGGCACGCTCTGGATTCGGTGGCGAATGCTATAAGGTGTGCACGGGGCGGCTACGACGGTGTAGTGCATGTATGTCCGACAGGCTGCATGCCGGAAATAAGCGTTCGGCCCATATTGCGCAAAATCAGCACGGATATGGACCTGCCCGTGTTAGAGTGTTCTTTTGACGAACATACCAGCCACCTTGGCGTCATCACGCGCCTTGAGGCGTTTGTGGATATACTTAATGCGAGGAGGACGAGAGGCAACCAAACATGGAAAAACAGGGTTATCTCGGTATAGACGTGGGTTCGATCAGCACCAATCTGGTTATGATATCGGAAGATGGGGGGGTGCTTTTTCAGGCTTATACAAGGGTGGACGGGGATCCGATAGAATCGATTCAAAAAGCGTTGTCTGCGATGCGGGATGTCCTGCCGGAGGGCTTCAGGGTTTGCGGCGCAGGTGTTACCGGCAGCGCGAGATATCTGATAGGCGGGGTGATAGGGGCGGATGTCGTCAAGAATGAGATCAGCGCACATGCACGCGCCGCCATACATCTCCACCCGGATGTTAAGACCATCTTTGAGATAGGCGGACAGGACAGCAAAGTCACTGTAGTAAGAGACGGCGTGGTGGTTGATTTTGCCATGAACCTTGTCTGTGCGGCCGGAACCGGCAGTTTTCTGGATTCGCAGGCAAAGAGACTGAATATTTCGATAGAGGAGCTGGGAGAAAAGGCGTTGCTATCCGACACCCCAACTGCTATAGCCGGCCGCTGCACGGTATTTGCGGAGTCCGACATGATTCACAAACAGCAGGCAGGTCATCGGCAGGAAGATATTATTATGGGGCTTTGCCATGCCATGGTTCGTAATTTTCTGAACAATGTCTGCACAGGCAAGGATATCGAGTCGCCGGTAGTTCTTCAGGGCGGCATAAGCGCAAATAAGGGTATAAGGCGTGCGTTTGAATCCATGCTGGGCAGCAGACCCATAGTGCCACGTTACAATATGGTTATGGGTGCTTACGGTGCGGCTCTTATCGCCTCTGATGCCGGGGTAAGGCGTACATCATATCGTGGATATGAAGTCTGTGATCTCAGAATAATAACAAGCAGTTTTATCTGTAGTGACTGTGAGAACAGATGTGAGATAGTGGAGGTCTCGGATCGAAGGGAGGCACTGGCGCGAAGCGGCGGACGATGCAGGAAGTGGGAGGGCAGGGTTACAAAACCAGGGCCGCCGGGTTAAAGCGAGGCGATTTTTTTGGAGCTTTGACTTTTTGCGCGTTTTCGAAAATCGTATATACCCACATCTCCAAACCTTCACATATCGCCTCCATGGCGGCTATCTGACTTTACTTCAATGGTTTAGCGGTCTTCGCTGTAATGTCAAGATTATGCACAATTACCCACATTTATGCATTAGTTGTTAGCAAATTGTTAGCAATTAAAAAGGGTCTTCATAAAAATCTGTGGGTAAAAGTGGAGAATATACTGGAATAAGTTTTCCAAGAAACGGCGGATTTTTTTAGGCATGGGAGGTGTCGATAAATGACTTTTGAAGAGGCTGTTTGATATGTTTTGCGATATCCCTTAAAGTACATGTAGGTTAGATCGGTCAGTCTTGAGACTCTATCGGCGCGTATGCCTGACAGAGTCTTTTTCTTAACATAGGAGGCACAAATGGCAGAAGCACAAGAAGGCGATAAGGTAAAAGTGCATTATAAGGGTATGCTTGAGGACGGCAAGGTCTTTGACGAATCCAGGTCCGGGGACCGTGACCCCCTGGAATTCACCATTGGAGAGGGGAAAATCATTCCCGGTTTCGAAGAGGCAGTGAAAGGCATGAGCCCCGGTGAAACATCCAGGGAAAAAATCTCTTGTCAGGAGGCATATGGACAGCGTCGTGAAGACCTTGTGGTTAATCTTGATCGCAGTGAGTTGCCCGACGATCTTGATCCCGAACCGGGACAACAGTTACAAATGAAACAAAAAGATGGCAGGCAGTTAAACGTAATCGTAACCGATACCGATGATTCCACAGTCACAGTTGATGCTAATCATCCTTTAGCCGACCATGACCTGGAATTCGAGATCGAACTGGTGGGGATAGCGTAACTTCCCACCTGCTTGAAGGTCAAACTTTAATTCAGAAGGTGAGGTTTTATGATTTACCGGAAGCAGGAATATAGTCAGGAAGACCGTGAAGACAGCAGGTTCCAGGTTAAACAGATCGAGATGCTTGAGCCGATCGATTCAGGGGAAGAGGAGAGCAGGTTTGTGGGGCATGTGAATCTAATGGTGCAGACTCCAATGGGAAATCAGCAATTACCGGTGTCTTTCGAGATAGAAGCCGACGATCTTGAAGACGCCTTTGACAAATTTGCAGCACATGCTAATCCACAGGTCGAACAGGCTCGCCAGCAGGTTGAAGCAGAGGTGCAGAAGCTGCGGAAACAAAGTCCCGGGGACTCCGGTCGTATAGTTAGGCCCGGCGATATGGACATGAAAAATCGGGGAAATGTTATCGATTTTGACCAGCAAAAATGATAGCTGCCCTGCGGCTTTTCTATTGGGTAGTGATATTTGTTTGAAATCAACAGAAATCTTTTGCGGGAAATCTTTTTATGCAGATAACAAGCTCCGCTTTCAAAGACAGAGAAGCCATCCCGATGAATTATACGGCGGACGGGGAGGACATTTCGCCCCCGCTTTCTATCCGGGATGTTCCGGAAGGGACTAAATCTCTCGCTCTTATTGTTGATGATCCCGATGCTCCGATGGGAACGTGGGACCACTGGATTGTGTTCAATATTCCTTCTGATACAAGAGAGATAGCGGAAGGGTCTGCTCCAGAAGGGATAAGGGGCATGAATGATTTCGGGAAATTGGAATATGGAGGCCCCGCTCCTCCTTCCGGGACTCACAGATATAAATTCAAAATATATGCTCTTGACGTAAATCCTCAGTGAACCCCATATCCCTCAATACTTACCTCTCGCAGAGGCGCTGAGAACGCAGAGAACGGCGGAAAAGCTGAGAGCTAAGAGCTGAGAGCTGAGAGCAAAAGAGCAAACGGCAACGGCTAAGACAAAGGCGACAGTCCGCAGATTTTCGCAGATTTTCGCAGATTAACAACAACGGCGAACGTTTAGATCACCAGTTTACGCTTTCTTACGGGTTCAAGAAGACAGCGGTCAGAAACGCCAACGACTAACGGCAGGTCACACACAAAGACGCTAAGGCACCAAGAACGGCTAAATACCACGAAGAACGCGAAGTTCACGAAGGGAAAAAAGGAATTATTGATCTATTTACCCTGCCTGAAGTGTTTCCAAATATATAAGCCCAATGGTCAAAGACGCAAAAGATAATCGAAAAAAGAACTGGAAATATCTGGATAGCCCCCGGGTTACTATGCCGCCTGCCTGGCCTCGGGGCGCCGTGCTGCGGCCGGACAGGCCGCCTGGTCGGGGGCGGATTTATCCCCCGAACCGGCGGGATCGGCTCTGCCTGCCACCCGCAGTTTACCTTTCACATCATCGGAGAGTTTGTGGGGAAGGAATGATTCTATTTCGGTTTCGCCGGGAGCCGCGCCCCTTTTCTCGCATTCCTGGAAGTAGTAGTCAAGATAAGCCCTCGGTGAAATGTCGTTTATCAGACAGGTCTGGACGATGGAAAACATCGCTGCCGACAACTGGCTCGAC
>PWZK01000127.1 GCA_003567495.1 Candidatus Brocadiaceae bacterium | reverse complement strand
GCTCCGGGCCGGCAATTATGTTCTCAATATCGAGCTTGCTGATATCCATCAAAAGTTTCGGCGGCATTGCAAATCTCCGTTATTGCTGTATAGCTCCAAACACAAACGTGGTTCTCTGAGGATGTACTACCTGCCGTGCAGCGCAAATCCTTCTGCTTTGAAAGCGCATACTATTTTATGATAATCTATAGGTGGTGTAAAGTTGCCGGCCGTGTTTTGCCTAAAACCCATTCCGCATATTTCATAAATTAACGGTAAGTATTAGCAAAAGGGCTCGACAATCAAAATGAAAAAGATTGACAGGTATATAGCGAAAGCTTACATAATCCGGTTTGTTATGGCCCATTTGATTGTTTTCGGCCTTTATGTAAGCTTCGATATAATGCAGCGCGTTGATATGTTTTACGGCGCCGAAGCGGAACAAGCTCTGTCACGTATGCTAATTTTCTACCTCTACCAGGTGCCCGCCAATCTCATGAACACGGTACCGCCTCTGCTGATGCTTTCGGCCGGGCTGGTATTTGTACACATGAGCAGGAATGGAGAGCTTCTCACGCTGAAGTCCTGCGGGATCAGTATGCGAAGGGTCGCGCTGCCCGTATTTGCCGTCACCGTTCTCGTAGCGATATTGTTGGGAGCGGCACAGGAGACGGTTATCCCGAATCTTTACAGGCAGCGACATCTGATGGAAAGTCAAATAGAGGGAAGAGTCTCCGGCCCTTTCTGGCTGACTGACAGCGAGAAAGACTATAAGTTGTATGTGGAAGATTATGACTTTTCGTCGGGAAAAATGACCAATATAACACTGTTGTTTTTATATCCGGATGTTCATGTTCCCCGAAAAATACTTGAAGCTGACCGCGGCAGGTGGGCGGAGTCGGGCCAGCTGTTGTTTGAACGGGTCAGCATTCAGGAGTTTGACAGTATGGGGGGACGTTTGGGCGAACAGAAGGATTTGGAGGGTCTTAAATGGCCCACCTCTTTGTCGGTGTCCGATTTTGTTGATATTCAACACGGGGGTTCGCTGACGTCCCGGGCTCCATCATTTACTCTCAGGGAAATGCCCGCCCGCATCGAGGAAAATATACATAATCCAAGATACAGAGTGCTTTTTCATACCCGGATAGCCGACAAGTTCATACCGATTATTCTTCTGCTTATCGGGATCCCTCTGCTTTCGGGAACCGGAAAAACTCAGAAAAACAGGCTTATCGGCGCACTGATTGCAATACTTGTAACGGGTATCTATTATGTGCTGATGTTTATAATGCTCAGTGTTGGAAATACAGGGGCCATAAACCCTGTTCTTGCGGCCTGGCTGGTGCCCGCAGCCGGTTTTTTAACGGGACTTGTAATGTTTGCAAGAATGCGAACCTGAAGAAACTAATTCTTTTTCAAGACGGCACTTGAAAAGAATTAATACAGCATATCCGGCCCGGAATAATGAGGGATAAAGACAATCATTTTTTTCGTCACGCCGCACTGATAAGCTCTTTTACCGTGGCTAGCAGGTTGTTGGGCCTTGTAAGAGACATGGCATGTGCTGCTTTTTTCGGCGGCGGCCTGGTCTGGGATGCGTTCAGTTTTGCATTTCGCATACCAAATCTTTTCAGGCGCCTTTTTGGGGAAGGCGCGCTGAGCGTATCGTCCCTGCCGGTTTTTACCGAATATCTGGAGACCCGCACGCGCGGTGAGGCGGTGCGGCTTATACGGGCCGTAAGCACTGCTATGATTCTGGTGCTTTGTATATGTTTGCTGGCGGGGCTGTCTTTCTTTATCGGGCTTCCGTTCCTGGCGCCTCTGAGTGAACGATGGCGTCTGGCGTTTGCTTTGAGCGCGGTATTGCTGCCATATATGCTTTTTGTATGTTTGAGTGCGCTGGCCGGCGCCGTTTTGCACAGCCTCAGGCACTTCGTCGTGCCCGCGGCGTCTTCTCTTATCCTCAACGGTTGCTGGATTGTAGCTGTGTTGGTGGCGGCGCCGCTTGTTTCCGATAATGCCAGGGAGCAGATTTTCGTGGTAGCCGTCGGCATACTGATCGCCGGCGTCGTTCAGCTTCTGTCGCACCTGTATGCTCTCAGGCGGAAGGGGATCACATACCGGCCCGTGTTTGAGTTCGGAAACCCTGGGGTTCGCAGAATTTTTGCCGGCATGGCGCCCGTGGCGCTCGGTATGGCGGCATACCAGATAAACGTCCTTCTTGACGGTGTCATCGCGATTTCCCTGGCGGCGCCCCAGGGCCGTGAAACGTTCAGCCTGTTCGGCAGAACACTCTCTTACCCGATGGAAGTCGGGGCGAACAGTGCTCTTTATTTTGCGGACCGTCTCATGCAATTTCCGCTCGGGATATTCGGCATAGCTCTGGCCACGGCGATATTCCCTGCGCTTGCCTCTTGTGCGGCCAAAAAAGATTGGGATGGTTTCTCAGACACTTTAACCGAAGGGCTTGGAGCCGTTCTTTTTATTGCTATACCCGCCGGTGCGGGCCTTGCGCTTATCGGGCGCCCGGCCATAACTCTGTTGTTTGAAAGGCGGGCCTTCACCGCGCAAATGAGCGAGCGAACCTATATGGTTCTTATAGCTCACTCGATAGGGATCTGGGCATACTGCGGACGCCATGTAATGGAGCGCGCCTTTTTTGCATGCGGTGACCGGCTCACTCCCGTTAAGATAGCCTCTTTTGCCATAGCCCTGAACCTGTGTCTTAACCTTATCTTTATCTGGTTTTTGGCCGAGGCCGGTCTTGCTCTGGCTACAGCGCTTTGCGCGATGCTCCAGGCCGGCCTGCTTTACGTAGGGATGAGAAAGAAAACATTGTCATCCGTAGATGGTAGATTATCACGCACTCTGATTAAAACTGCGATAGCCACGGCTTTTATGGTGCCGGCCTGCATTGCGGCGCTTTACCTGTTGCCGTCAGCTCCGGCCGGCAGCCGCACACTTGGCGCGGCACTGCAGGTTTTTGGCGTGGCGGCGGCGGGCATCTCAGTTTATCTTATCGTTGCCCGGGCGCTGGGGCTTCATGAACTCCGGATGATTGCGGGGATTGTATTGCGAAGAAAAGGTCAGGACTTATAGGACTTATAGGACTTATAGGACTTATAGGCCCTATATGATATTTAAGACCCATATGCTACAACATGACGATCCCGCTGATAATCATGCAATAGTCTCGGTTGTTGAAGCGAAACATTTGAAATTTTCAGCGCGATTTAGTATAGTTTTTTCAGGGCCTTTACTATGAAATACACAGAAGATACCGGTACGGTAATAAGCGCAGGAGACGGGCAGTCAACAATCCGACTTGATCACAAATCGAGTGCGGATTGCGGCAGCTGTTGCGCGTGTTCCGCTTTTTCGGGCGGGCCGCCCGTGATCCAGGTAAAGCAGGACGAATTTGAAGAAGGTGAACGTGTAACCGTAAGGATACCGCGTCCCAACCCCTTTCTGAGCATAATCTTCGTTTTTCTTCTCCCGCCTGCCCTTCTGGTTGCCGGCGTGCTGACCGGCCAGGCGTTTCAGGGTGATGAGAGGCTCGGAGCTGCTGCGGCAGCGGGCGGCATAATAGGGCTGGCGGTGGCACTTATACTGGCATGGACGGCAAACAGGTGGTTTACAACGGATGAAGGCCCAAGGGCTTACAGCTCCGGAAGCAGGTATCCTGAGGGAAGTTAAGGGCCTAATTCTTTTTCAAGACTTCGCTTGAAAAAGAATTAATATCCAATATTCACGGACGTAAGGGCACGGGGAGAGAGAATGGCCGAAACAGTTGGTTTTGTATCAACACGATTTGCAGGCAATGACGGAGTTTCGCTTGAGAGTGCCAAGTGGGCCGAGGTGCTCTGGGACTTCGGGCATGTCAGCTATTGGTATGGCGGAAAGCTCGACCGGCACCCGGACGTGAGCATGTGCGTGCCGGAGGCATTCTTCGGACATCCCGAGAACGAATATATCAATCGCCGGATATGGGGTCGAAGACACCGCAGCGCGCACGTGAATTCCCGGATACGGGAGCTTGCCGAATACCTGAAATTCTCTCTTTACAAGTTCAGTGAAAAATTCACTTTGAGCTTTATGGTGATAGAAAACGCTCTGACTATACCGATGCATGTGCCATTCGGCATAGCACTTACCGAGTTTTTGCACGAAACTGGCATGCCATCCGTGATACATCACCATGATTTTTACTGGGAGCGCGACAGGTTTTCCGTCAATGCGGTATCCGACCTTCTGGATATGGCGTTTCCACCGCGACTGGCCGAGATGCAGCATGTGGTGATAAACCAGTCCGCACGCGAACAACTGGCATGGCGCAAGGGGGTGCCGGCCACACTCGTGCCGAACGTTCTGAACTTTGAGAATCCGCCTTTGCCGCCCGATTCCTACTGTGCGGATGTGAGGGAACAGATAGGATTGAGCGAAGACGATGTCATGATACTCCAGCCCACGAGGGTCATACCGAGAAAAGGGATAGAACATGCCATAGATCTGGTCGAACAGCTCGGCGACCCGCGCTACAAACTGGTGATTTCACACGAAGCGGGCGACGAAGGAATGGAGTATGCCGGAGTGGTGAAGGAGCTGGCTTCGAAGGCGAATGTCGATATGAAAATCGTATCGACCCGGATTGGCGAATTCAGGCATCTGAACAGCAAAGGACAGAAAGTATATACCCTCTGGGACCTTTACCAGCATGCCGATCTGGTGACCTACCCCAGTCTTTACGAGGGGTTCGGCAATGCGTTTTTAGAAGCTATCTATTTCAAGGTGCCGCTTCTGGTCAACCGCTATTCTATTTTCACCCGCGACATAGAACCCAAAGGCTTCAGTGTGATGGTCATGAACGGAATAATTACCCGGAAAGTCGTGGAAGAGACACGGCGCGTTCTGGAAAATAAACAATACAAGAAAAAAATGGTGGAACATAACTATTCTCTGGCCAGGCGGTTCTACAGCTATAAAGTTCTGCACAACAATCTCGAAGTTCTTATCGATAATGTTAAGGGGGTGTGATGAAAGAGAAGAGATATTACAGCCTTTTAGAACGGCTTCACGGCCGGTTCAGGCGCCTGTATCCGGAAGAAGCCGACAGGTGCATTCGCCGGCTGGAGATGATGCTGGGCCGCTACGGGCTGGTATGTGAGTCCGGCGTGCCGCCACACGAGTGGAGCGAAAAGGACGTCTTTTTGATCACTTACGGAGATACCCTGCAGGGGGAGGGCGAAAAACCGCTTGCCACGCTCAGAGGTTTCCTCGGCGGTTACGTCAGGGGCGTTATCAATACCGTGCATGTTTTGCCTTTTTCTCCATATTCCTCGGATGACGGTTTTTCGGTGATCGATTACAGAAAAGTCAATCCGCGTCTGGGCACCTGGGACGATGTCAAAGCTTTGGGAACCGATTTCCGTTTGATGGGAGACCTGGTTATAAACCACGTCTCGCGTGAAAGCCCCTGGTTCAGGGACTACGTGCAGGGACTGCTGCCTGAAAAGCGGTATTTCATGGAAGTTGAACCCTCGACCGACCTCTCGCCAGTCGTCAGGCCGCGCAGCGTGCCGCTTCTTACGCCGGTTCACACGCGGGACGGGCTGAAACATGTATGGACGACATTCAGCGAAGACCAGGTGGATCTTGATTTCTCCAATCCTGATGTTTTATTTGAATTTTTCGACATCATTATGCTTTACGTCCGGCAGGGAGTGCGCGTGTTTCGCCTGGATGCAATCGCCTATCTCTGGAAGAAGATCGGTACCGAATGCATACATCTGCCGGAAACACACGAGATAGTTAAAATCATCCGCGACTTTCTGGAACTCATACGGCCCGACACTGCCGTTATTACGGAAACCAATGTCCCACATGAAGAAAATATAAGCTATTTCGGGCGCGGGGACGAAGCCGATATGGTGTACCAGTTCTCCCTGCCCCCCCTGATTCTTCACGCGCTTCTTACCGGCAATTGCCGATACCTGAAACAATGGACGTCCGGGCTCTCCGATGCCGGGGTCCCGGCGGGCTGCACCTTCCTTAACTTTACGGCATCACACGACGGTATAGGAGTGCGGCCTCTGGAAGGTCTTGTGCCGGAAAGTGAACTTGAAATTCTCATCGAAGATGTACGCGCCCGCGGCGGGGAGGTTTCCACCCGGACCGGCGAAAACGGGGAGGAAAAACCTTATGAACTTAACATCGCCTACTTTGATGCCACCTCTGATCCCGAAACCGGCGACAGGGCGACTGACATCGACCGGTTTTTGGTCTCACAGGCGATAGCACTGTGTCTTAAAGGAGTGCCGGCCGTATATATACATAGCCTGCTGGGCACACAAAACGATTACGAGGCCGTTGAACGTACCGGGATGCCACGGTCGATAAACCGGTCCAAACTGAAAGTCTCGCAGATAGAAGAACAGCTCAAGGACAGAGCAACGACTACATTTCAGGTATTGCGCCGCTATAAAAGACTCCTGCACTGCCGAACACAGCATGCCGCGTTCCACCCGGAGGGCGCACAGGAAGTTCTGGATACGGGCCGACAAGTATTTGCCGTTAAACGTTCTGAACCGGACGACGGGGAAAATATTACATGTCTCAGCAACCTGGGAAATAAACCGGCATCCATTGCTCTGCCAAAAAGCTGCGGGCAGGGCCCATGGCGCGATGTGATCACCGGTAAATTACACGGTGACTCAGAAAACGCCCTGAAAATAAACCCTTACCGCACGCTCTGGCTGATAACGGGCCGGTAAGCCCGCTTAACCCGCATATCATAAACCGATGACAATTTACCGATTACATGCGATGAGGTTGCATGAAGAGAGTGTTGGTTGTACAATGCGAGATGCGCTACGAAAAAGCGAATGCAGGCGAGACGCCTGCGCTACTTTTAACGTGGTTCACTGAATACTCACCTTAAATTGCTGGAGGTTAGATCGTCATGAAAGTTAAAAGCAGGCTTTTGATACTCGTAATCGCCCTGGTATTCGTCGCCTTTATACTTGCGCTCGGTCACAGAACAGTCGATGGGAAGGTCGAGAGGAGCCTGAATCTGGGCGGCACCATGTATTGTTTCAATGCTCTGAGGGCCGGGGACCTGGATTTATACGTTGAATACACAGGCACGGGCCTCGTAACCATCCTGGATCGCGAGATGATAGACGACCCGGATGAAACCTACAATACGGTGCGGGATGTTTTTGAAGAAGAATATGACCTTATATGGCTCGAACCGCTCGGGTTCAACAACGCTTATACCCTTACCATGAGGCAGGAACAGGCCGGTGAGCTTGGCATAGAAACCATAAGCGACCTTGCAGCTTATGTCAAAGATGGCGGCGAAATAAATGCAGGCTTCGATGCAGAATTTATCGAGCGGCCTGACGGTTATCCCGGACTGAAGGAGCACTATGACTTTGAAATCTCCGGCCGGATCAGCCAGATGGATTCGGGGCTGATGTACAGAGCCGCCAGGGATGGGGATGTGGATGTAATAAATGCTTTTGCGACGGATGGGCGCATACCAGCATACGACCTGATCGTGCTGGAAGATGACCGTCGGTTTTTCCCACCTTACTATGCGGCGCCGCTTGTGCGAAAAGAGGTGCTTGCGCAAAACCCCGGGCTGGAAGATGTCCTGAATTTGCCGGCAGGGCGCATATCGGATGAAAAAATGCAGGAACTTAACTACAGGGCGGACGAGATGGGCGTGCCGCCGGCAATAGTTGCCGCGGATTTTCTCGATGAAGAAGGCCTGATCGGGCCGGAAGTAGAGATTAACTGTGTGCTGAGCCGAACCATTGCTGTCGGCAGCAAGGACTTTACCGAACAGCTGATACTCGGAGAAATGATGGCGCTTCTAATAGAACGCCATGGCGCGAGAGAGGGGTTGTAGGCGCTTAATATCGCAACATCGACAAAACTTTTTCAAACGACACGAAAAAGTTTTAATATTACGACAACGACAACGACAAAAGTAAATAACCGCAAAGACGCAAAGGGCGCAAGGACGACTACGACAAAGGCTAAGACAACGGCTGGAAATCAGACTAACGACAACGGCAACGAAAACGGCAACGGCTACGGAAATGCCAAAAAAATGTTGCAGGGATATATAACCTCAGAACGCAAGGTTTGCGATTAAATATCCCCTTCAGGGAAGGATGTCTCACGCACAGGTTTCCCGGGGTAGGGCCGGCAAACGACCGCCGACCCAACCCCGGGCTATAGATAAACATCCCATTCGGGGAAAAAGGCGACAGAAATTCGCATTGGAAATTGGACATTTATCCGTACCGCGCCGAAAGGCGCCCCATTTCCAGAGCGGAGTCTCTGAAAATGTGTAGTATCTTATTTGTAATTATCTTGTTTTGGGGACCGGAAGGAGTGTGGGGTGACCAGAGGGACTTGAACCCTCAGCCCCCAGAGCCACAGTCTGGTGCTCTATCCGATTGAGCTATGGTCACCACCGGT
>PWZK01000379.1 GCA_003567495.1 Candidatus Brocadiaceae bacterium | reverse complement strand
GGGAACGCGGGCGTCCCCGCCCGCATGCCGTTAGTGCGGACGAGACGTCCGCGTTCCCGGGGGGGGGCGTGGTTCACTGAATATATACCATGCGAGAAACCGAAAACGATGCTCTTATGGAACGTGTCGATGGGGAGGGAAATGTTCTCGGCTTTTCAGTATTGAATGTCACGGAATTAAAAAAGGAAAAACCACCTCTCGCTGAATTGGTCTGAATCTGGAACTCGTCAAAAAACTCACGGAAGCTAAAAATGGGCGCGGCAGCAGCTGAAACTCAGCCTCTGGCACAGGACGTGGAGTTTACCGACGATGACATGATTGTGTCACTCGTTGATGGGAGAGAAGTTGCGGTTCCGCTGGTATGGTTCCCGCGCCTGGCGAACGCTTCAGTCAAACAGCTTGAAAAGTATGAATTGCTGGGCGACGGGGAGGGTATTCACTGGCCGGAATTAGCCCGCATATTTCATAAATCAACGGCAAATATTAATATAAACAACAGTCATATTTGATCTTACAAGCACATTTTACAGCTTTTGGAAATCATGTTCTGTATTTTAGCCTCAAAAAAGACGGTTTACCTGCCTGCTGCAGGCAGGCCCTGCGGGCGCATTCCCAGCCTGCCTGCTGCAGGCAGGCGGCGCATCTGCTTTGTCAGGCTGCACTTCGCGTATAAGAATACAGCCTGTCTGCGTGCGGACACGCACAGGCAGGCGGCGTTTGCCTTTCGCGCATATGCACCGCTGAGAACGCGTGAAATATGCGGGCTAGATGAAGATCAAAGTGTGGAAGGGCTGCTGCGTGGCAGCCATTGAGTTTCGACCGTGATCCCGGGAATGCAGTCGGTGAAGGAACTGCGGGAAAACGTAGAAACGGCAGTGGAATGTGAGAGCTGCATGGAGGAATGCCCGGCCGGACTTAACATACCGGAACTTCTCCGGAAAGCAAGTCATGTCTGTAGCTGAGCGGGTGCTAATATCCGGTAAGTGCGGCTAAAATCTCCCACCTGGGGTTCTGGCGCACCGAATACTTATTCGCACTCAATCATCGTCATCGGCAATTACGTCTTCGTATTGATCGAGGTTCTCAAGCAGCATGGCGGTGCCTCGCGCCACCGCGGTTATCGGATCCTCAGCCAGTTTAACTTCGAGCCCGGTCTGTTCGGTCAGCAGCTTGTCCAGACCGGGAAGTATAGCTCCGCCGCCTATGAGGGAAATCCCGGTATCGAGCAGGTCCGAAGCCAGTTCGGGTGGTGTTTTGTCCAGACATGAGCGCACGGCTTCGGCTATTTGCCTTATCGGAGGGGTAAGGGCCTCACGTATTTCATCACTGGTTATTTCCATCCTGCGCGGCAGACCGGCGGCGATATCCTTTCCTTTTACTTCACATTTCAGTTCCTGCTCCAGCGTGTAAGCCGAGCCTATGGATATCTTTATTTCCTCTGCTGTTCGCAGTCCTATCTCAAGGCCATACACATCACGTATGTACTCGTGTATGGCCTGATCCATTTCATCGCCCGCAACCCGGAAGCTTTCCAAGGCAACTATCTCGCCCACGCTCAGCACTGCTATTTCGGTCGTGCCGCCGCCGATATCGACCACCATGGTGCCCACCGGCTCACTGATCGGCAGGCCGGCGCCGACAGCACCCGCCTTTGATTCGGGTATGGTGTATACCCTCCGAGCCCCGGCGTTTATGGCGCTGCTTCTCACAGCGCGCTTCTCGACCGCGGTTATCCCGCTTGGCACGCTTATTACCATTCTGGGCCTTCCGCTCCACGAGCGGCTCTGAACACGCCGGATGAAGTAGCGCAGCATGATCTCCGTCAGTTCAAAATCGGCTATGACACCGTCTTTCAGGGGGCGCACGGCGCGAATACTGTCCGGCACACGCTCTATCATGCGCTTGGCCTCAAAGCCTACCGCCCGCCCGTCGATGGGTATAAGCTCCGACTTTCCTACCATCCTTACGGCCACAACCGATGGTTCGCTCAACACAACGCCCCTGCCCGGTATGCAAACCAAAGTGTTGGCAGTACCCAGATCAATACCCAAATCCGGCGCTCCGAGGTTCATAGCCCAGCTAAACCACCTGCGAAAAGATAAACCAGTATCCATTGCCACGTTTTATTTCCTCAATATCCCAGACTAATTGTTAGAATATAATTATAACCTAAATTTCACCATATGCAAGTAAGTATGCGAGGAATTTGCGCTGCATAAGTTATTCGGCTTCGGCCCCAACCGACCCTGCGTCGGTTGAGCCCATGATTAACCACTACGTGCGCCGCCCTCCCCCGGCCCTGCGCCGGTGGGGGGCACGGGCTGATTAATGCTGCCGGTCGTACAAAAACATTCTCCGCTCCTTTCTGTTTGGTTAGTCCGCTGCTTCCACCGGCGCATGGCCGGTGGAGAATTAACCGGCACCAAAACCCATGCCCCGATCAAGCACAGGGCCGGCGGAGCAGTTCTCTCTGACTCTCTGAGAATGCAGGGGCGACATTAAGCGCCTGATCATTTGAAACACTTGTTGTTTTTTATTACAATGACTCCGATTCCAGCGAAAAGTCGTAATTCTTTTTCAATGCGGAGCTTGGAAAAGAATTAATAAAACAATATCTCATTCTCCAGGCGGAGGCAATTGTTATGACAGACGGAAAACGTGTGATTTTAGGCGAGTCGGGCGGGCCCACCCCGGTTATAGATTGGGAAGTGGCAGGCGCTGTTGACCAGGCGCAGAAGGCGGGATGGGAAGTTTACGGAATGATAAACGGACTCGAAGGCCTTTTAAATGCAAACATAGAGGGTAATATTGTAGATCTGACCGGGATTGATCCGACGTCGTTTGCCTTCAACGGGCCGGGCGCATGTTTGCGAACAACCCGGATAAAACCGAAAGAAGAACAGTACAGAAAAATGGCGGCCAATCTGGAGGCGCTCGGCATCAACGCCGTGATTTATTTCGGCGGCAACGATTCGGCCGATCAACTGAAAGGACTTGCTGAGTTTTCCGATGCCAGTGTTATACACGGCATAAAAACAGTGGACAACGACCTGCCCGTCACTCACCATTGTCCGGGCTACGGTTCGGCCGCGCTTTTTAACGCGACGGCGCTCAAGAACGTGCACAACGATTACAGTTCTTATATGGTAAAAGCAAACTACAGGATCGGCGGAGAAGTAAAACAGGGCTGGGACATAGCACCGGTGGCCATATATCAGGTTATGGGGCGAAAGGCCGGCTGGCTTGCACAGGGCACCGGATTTGCCAAAGTCGATCCTAAAGGCGAGCTGGTTCCCGACCGGCCTCCACATATAATACTTTCTAAAGAGGTTTTGTTCGACAAGCAAAAATTCCTTGACGCGCTTTCAGATACCGTATCACGGCTTGGGGAAGCGGTAGTCGTCGTGCAGGAAGACCTTACCGAGAGCAGCTCCGGAAAAAGCATCGCCGAAGTGTATTCCGATGACGTGGCGCTCGATCCGCATGGAAACATTCAGCACGGAAGGGCCTCTTCATTCTCGCCTGCGGTGTTTCTGGCACAGTTGTGTAAAGAAGAGCTGAAGGTGGAAAGCGTATATGGAGAGGTAAAAGAGGTCGCGCTCGTGCCTCAGCACATCCAGCGCAGCTGTATGATGTCCTCAGTTGATGCGTCCGAGGCATACCGGGTCGGATCTGCCGCTATCGATGCCCTGGAGGCGGGCGAATCGGGTCAGTCGGTCATACTGACGCGCGAGGGCTGCGGCACGGCTACCGCGTTGACCGGTATGTCCAATATAGCAGCCAGGGAAAGATGCGTCCCGATCGAGTTCATCGACGGAGTTCGCGGTCCCCATCAGAATTTTATAGATGAGTTTCTTTATCTGATAGGGGGGCCTGCCGCCATACCGCACTACTCCGGACGCAGTTTCCCCGTCGTAGCAGTGCCGGAATCGATCAAAGCAAATCCCTACATCGCCTAAAATTAGTGAAACGTTTTTTGCGGAAAACCTGGAGCTAATCTGGTTTTTTTCAATTTCCAGAATTGCCGGCAGCCGACGTGCGTTAACCTTCCCCCAGGCAACGTGCGCGCTGCCGGCTTTTTTATGGAACATTTCTGTGCTTGCGGCGTCTAAATGTAAGAGACGTGTGCAAAGAAAACTTAACTGATGGAAAAAGGGGTGGGGCAATGCAGGTATCAAAAATAGCCGTGGTTGTTGTGTTTTGTTTGAGTATGGCGGTCGCTGTCGCCGAAGACGCTTTGGGTTCCGGGAGTACAAAGGAATTGGTGAGAAACAACACGGAGTTTGCTTTTGACATTTATGCCCGGCTGGAAGAGGCCGGGGAAGGGAATCTGTTTTTCTCCCCCTACAGTATCTCCACGGCGCTCGCAATGACTTATGGCGGAGCAAGGGGTGATACCGCAGCTCAGATGGCCGAGGCGCTTCGTTTCAACCCGGAGCAGGCCGAACTGCACGCGGCATTCGCCGCTTTAGCCGGACGATTAAAGGACGTTCAGCGCGAGAGTGAAGTCGAGCTGAGGATAGCCAATTCGCTCTGGCCACAGGAAGATTACGGATTCCTCGACGAGTATCTGGGTTTGATAGACAGCTACTACGATGCCCGGATAACTCCGGTGGACTACCGCCGGGCAGCCGAGGCCGCGCGAAATGCCATCAATACGTGGGTGGAGGAAGAGACAGCGGGGAAGATCGAGAATCTTATCGGCCCGGACACACTTACCCCACTGACCCGCCTGGTTCTGGCAAACGCCATTTATTTCAAGGGCGATTGGGAAAGTCCTTTTGAAGAGGAGAAGACCAGGGACGAAGATTTTCATGTGTCCGGTGATAGAACCGTGAAAACGCCCATGATGCGGCAAAGGGGGCGTTTTCAGTATGCCAAAACCGAAAATCTGCAGATACTTGAAATGCCTTATGACGGCGGCGACGTGTCGATGCTGATTATTTTGCCCCGGGAAAAAGAAGGCCTGAGCGGTGTTGAGATGAAATTGTCGGAGAATCCCCGTTTGCTGGAAGAATGGATCGGGCGTCTGCGCAAGCGCGAGGTGCAGGTGTTTTTCCCCAGGTTCACGATCGAGTGGGGGGCGCGTTCACTGGTGCCCCAGCTGCGTGGCATGGGGATGGAATATGCCTTTGCGGACGGGCAGGCTGACTTTTCGGGAATGGACGGAACGCGCGAGCTGTTTATCACCGACGTCGTGCACAAAGCTTTTGTGGAAGTGAATGAAGAGGGAACCGAAGCTGCGGCGGCTACAGGCGTAGTTGTGGGCGTTAGGTCCATTCAGCCCCCGCCTCCGGAGTTCCGCGCCGACCGGCCTTTTTTGTTTTTGATACGGGAAAACACAACAGGCAGTTTGCTGTTTCTCGGCCGCCTGACGCAGCCGGAGGAAGCTGACGAAGCGGCGGAAAAGCACGCCGAAGAAGAAGGACGGGAGCTTGAGATTGTAAATCAGTTTCGGGGATCACAGGCGTCGGTGGAAATCGGCCCCTCGCAGGAGGTTATACGCGACGAGCGGACGTGGAAAAGGGTCTGGGCGCGCGCCGTCGGCTCCCGCGTCCACCGGCCCGAAGCGCCGGAGATCGATTTCGACAAACACATGGCATTGGCTGTGTTCATGGGACAGCGGTCAACCGGCGGCTACAGCGTCAGAATCGAGTCCGTGCGCGAGTTTGAGAAGCACATCGAAGTGCACTACACCTCCACTTCTCCGTCGCCGGGCGATATGGTCACCATGGCGATTACGTCGCCATATCACATAGTGATAGTGCCGTGGGCGGAACAGGAAGATGTCAGGTTTGTAAACGAACGGGGTGACATGTCGCGGGACGACATAATCCCTCCGCCGCGCCCTCCAGTATCCCCCGTCCCGCGGCTACGATGACCAACCCGTATTTCATAAACCAACGGTAAAATTTAATATAAACGACTTTTATGTTTAATCTTACATGCACATTTATCAGCTTTTGAAAATCACATTCTGTATTTTAGCCTCAAAAACGGCGGTTTACCTGCCTGCTGCAGGCAGGCCCTGCGGGCGCGCTCCCAGCCTGCCTGCTGCAGGCAGGCGGTGCATCTGCTTTGTCAGGCTGCACTTCGCGTATGTGAATACAGCCTGTCTGCGTGCGCACACGCACAGGCAGGCGGCGCTTGCCTTTCGCGCAGCTGCATCGCTGGAAACGCGTGAAATATGCGGGCTATAACATATTGCGCTTTCAGCGCTTGCCTCCGGTCATTCCTTTGTCACTGGGTATCGGGTGTTGGATGTTGGATATTCATTCTTTTTCGGACACTAACAATTTGTTGTTAGTGTTGCGACATTAACCGCCTGATGATCTGAGCAGCATTTGACCACATACTTTAAAAAGTGTAACCTATTAAACGCCCCGGCCCGGATTTTACGTAAAAAGGTGTTTTTACTGATTGCAGGTAAAAAACGGTAACAGAATATTTCACAGGACAATGTCATTTATGAAAACCGAGGAGATCAGACGACGTTTTCTGGAGTTTTTTAAGTCAAAGGATCACTTGCTTGCGTCCCCGGATACGCTTGTTCCCCGCGGCGATCCGTCATTGCTTTTCACCGGGGCGGGAATGAATCAGTTTAAGGACGAGTTTTACGGGCGTGGTGATCGCACTCTCAAGCGCGCCGCCACATGCCAGAAATGTTTACGCACCGGCGATATCGAACGCGTGGGCCATACAGCTTCTCACCACACTTTTTTTGAGATGCTCGGGAACTTCTCGTTCGGCGATTATTTCAAGGAGGAAGCCATAACCTGGGCATGGGAATTTATGTGTGAGCAGGCGGGCGTTCCGGCCGAAAAAATGGTGGTCAGTATATACGAAGAGGATGAGGAAGCCGCAGGGATATGGAGCGATGTTGTGGGGATACCCGCTGAGAAGATTTACAGGTATGGCGAAGGTGAGAATTTCTGGCCGGCTAACGTTCGTGCCCAGGGGCCTGACGGGCCTTGCGGCCCTTGCACTGAGATATTTTATGACAAAGGCCCCGAAACGGGCTGTGGCGGCCCCGGGTGCGACCCTTCCTGTGACTGCGACAGGTATGTAGAGGTGTGGAACCTCGTTTTCCAGGAATATGACCGACGGGAAGGCGGAGTGCTGGAGCCGTTGCCGATGAAAAACATAGATACCGGCATGGGGCTTGAGCGTATGGCGCGGGTTCTTCAGGATGTGCCTACCAATTTTGATATCGACGCTTTTGCTCCGCTTATGGACAAAATTGTGGAATTATCCGGCTGTAGCTATCCCGATGACGAGCATGCTGCGCCGCTGGTAAGGCGTATTGCCGATCATGCCAGGTCGGTGTTTTTTTGCATTGCCGATGGCGTAATACCCGGCAATGAGGAGCGGGGCTATGTTGTCAGGCGGCTCCTCAGGCGTGCCGTGCGCGACGGGTTGCAGCTGGGCATAGACGATGTTTTCATGACCGAACTTATCGAGCCGGTGGTGTCGGAATACGGCGATGCATATCCGGAACTGAACGAGGGCATGGATTATATACGCACGGTTGTCGGTCAGGAGGAAAAGGCCTTTCAGCGCACTGTAAGCCGCGGTTCGGCCGTAATGTCCGAACATGTGGCGCGCCTTAAAAGGCAAAAGAGTTCGGTTCTGAGGGGCAGAGAAGTTTTCGACCTGTACCAAACCTACGGCTTTCCCGTGGAGATGACGGAATCGATACTGCACGAACATAACATGTCGGCAGATGTTCAGGGGTTTTTAAGCGAGCTTGAAAAACATCAAAAACGCTCCCGTGACTCATCATCTTTCGACACTGATTTGTTTGCCGCCGGTCCGATAGCCCGTTTGCAGGAATCCGCCGAGGCTACGGAATTTACAGGCTACCGCACGCTTGAGAGTGATGGGGAGGTTGTCGGGATTATCAGCGACTCGTCCCTCGTGGAGGTTGCCGGCGAAGGCAGCGACGTCCAGGTAGTTCTCGATCGCACGCCCGCCTATGCGGAAGCCGGCGGACAGAGGGGCGATACAGGGCTGATTAAACCGACTGACGGGGTAAAAGGGGAATTTCGATTTGAAACCGTTTCTCAGGAAAAAGGGTTTTACCTGCACGGCGGAAAGGTGACAAAAGGCCGGATCAGCATTGGAGACAGGGTCGTTTGCCGTGTTGACAGAGAGCACCGCAAGGCTACGGCGCGAAATCACACGGCCACCCATATTATGCACCATGCGCTCAAGAAAGTGCTTGGAGAGCATGCAGTGCAAAGCGGGTCGTTCGTCGGTCCTGACAGGCTGCGTTTTGATTTTTCCCATCCTTCCGAGCTATCCGCGGATGAAGTAGCGTCCATAGAGGATATCGTAAACCGGGCCGTTCTCGAGGACCATCCGGTGGCGATAGCCCGTATGAGCAGGGACGAGGCGCAGGAATCCGGGGCAATCGCCATGTTTGGTGAAAAATACGGCGATGTGGTAAGGGTTGTCAGCGTCGGTGAGCTCAGCAAGGAATTTTGTGGGGGCACGCATTGCGAGAGGAGTGGTGAGATAGGCCTGTTTAAGATAATCAGCGAATCGAGCGTTGCCGGCGGCGTGAGGCGAATAGAGGCTGTGACAGGATTGAACAGTCTGCAGCGTCTGCGCGATCGGGAAACTCTCAT
>PWZK01000118.1:0-7500 GCA_003567495.1 Candidatus Brocadiaceae bacterium | reverse complement strand
TCCCCGGGTATGAGATTTAAAGGCGTCGTCAAAGTCGGCCCAAAGAGGCTCCATCTCCTCGGTTTCAAACCATTCCTCGTTGGTTTCCACGAACCTGGCGAAAAAATCGCGTGCGTATTCCAGTCGTGCCTGGCTCAGGTGGGAGCGCGCACGGAGGTTTACGGTGCTAAGCATTACGTCTTCGCTTCCGAACCCGGCATCAACTTTTCCGACTCCGTAGATCGCCCCTGCGTCAACGTCGCGAAGGGTTACCTGCGCATCCTGTGCCCATTCGGGCGGTGGCGTGGCACAACCGGCCAAAATAGCGCCTGAGACTACAATGCTCATCAAAACGAAAATCTTCTTGCGCATGACATCGCTCCTTTAATGAAAGTAAACGGGTTATTTTTTTATATTACAAAATTTTACGTTAATAGTAAGACAAAATCAAATTGATGTCAAGCGAGAGAAATATCCCGCATATTTCATGCGTCTCCAGCCTGCCTGCAGCAGGCAGGTAAACCGTCGTTTTTGAGGCTAAAATATAGAGTGTGATTTTCAAAAGCTACAAAATGTGCTTGTAAAATTAAACATAACAGTCGTTTATATTAAATTTGCCGTTGGTTTATAAAATATGCGGGATATGCGGGTAAAGCTTTTCTCCGCATAGCGGGGCGTAAATTGTTCGGAGAATTCCCCGGCTTTCTGCGTTTGGCCGGGCACAAATTCCTTTTTATATCTTCGTTTTGTGAGAAATGCAGGGCAAAAGTTTGACCATATGCTTTTCATCGTGTATCATAATATACATGTATTAATCTCACATATCCTGATCTCCGAGAAAAAGCCATGAGACCTTTTTTTTGCTTTTCGGGGCTTATTCAGCAAGATCGCCAATATCGAATGACCCCCGTTGGCTCACGATAAATCGGTATCGATATCGCTATCGGGATCGGGATCGTTCTTTGTGCTTTTCCGGTTTCTCGTGGTTTTTTTGAACAAATGCGTAGTTTGAGACACCAAAGTATCGTTCTAACCGCCATAGGAGGATAATTATGAGAAACATAAAACTACAGTTGTTTTTCGCGTTTTTAGTGGTATATTTTGTTGGGTTAGTATGTCAGATCTCGCCTGTAGCTCTGTCGGCGCCGGCTTCCGTAGAAAACGACCAGCCCGAAGATATTGAAGAGCTTTACCGCCTGGCTGACAACCTCGGACGTATCTTTCGCCATACCTCAGAAACAGTATCGCCGACCGTAGTCTGGATAGAGTCGGAACGCATGGTTACGGTGCGCACGCCCGGATTTGATTTTCCTTTTTCGGGCCCCAGCCCTTTTGAAGAGTTTTTCGGCCCCCGGCGGGAGTCCCGGGAGCGCGAGTTCAGACAACAGGGGCTCGGCTCGGGCGTAATTATCGACGACGATGGGCATATACTTACCAACCATCACGTAGTTGCCGAGGCCGACAAACTGACGGTTAAGCTCACTGACGGGCGTGAGTTCGAGGCGGAGCTTGCCGGTAAGGACGAGGCAACCGAACTCGCCGTTATAAGGCTCAAGGATGTCAACGGAGAACTGCCGGTGGCCCGGCTTGGGGATTCCGACAGCCTGAACGTGGGTGAATGGGTTATCGCTATTGGAAATCCGCTGGGGTTGTCTTCGACCGTCAGCTCCGGCATTGTGAGCGCAAAAGGAAGAAGCGTAGGTCTTGCGCGCTACGAGAATCTTATCCAGACCGATGCCGCGATAAACCCCGGCAACAGCGGAGGTCCGCTGGTAAACCTGAGAGGCGAGGTGGTTGGCATAAACACCGCCATAATAAGCCGCACGGGCGGTTATATGGGTATCGGTCTTGCCATACCGATTAACATGGCCAAACCGATTCTGGACGCAATGAAAGCGGGTGAAGAGATCGAGCGCGGTTTCCTCGGGATTTACGGGGCGGATCTCACCCCTGAGCTTGCCGGGCATTTTGGCTTTGACAGGCGTGATGGAGCACTTGTTAACGAAGTTATACCGGATTCTCCGGCTGATAAGGCCGGTTTGGAAGCAGGGGATATCGTGGTGAGTTGGGACGGGAAAGATATAGAAAACTTCACGCAGCTTCGCCTGATGGTGGCCGAAACGAGGGCGGGAGAGGTCGTAGATATAGTCGTCTTCCGTGACGGCCGGGAACGCACGCTTGAGCTGGAAGTGGGGAGTCTGCTGGAACATGAACAGCCGGCACGCGCGGAGACATGGCTGAAAATGAGAGTGGGGCCGCTGACGGATGAGCTGCGCAGACGCTTTGGAGACCCCGATCTTGAGGGCGTTCTGGTGCGAGATGTCGATCCGGAAAGCCCGGCGGCCGGCTTGATCAATCCGGGGGAAGTGATAATCGCCGTTGATCGGACACCGGTCGGGAGCGTAGAGGATTTTCTGGCGCTTATGGCGGATAAAACACCCGAAACCGGAGTTCTGCTGCGGGTTCTTGACCCTGAAACCGGAAGACCCCGATTTGAACTGATCAGAGGCCGTTAAATCCCACTGCAGCAGGTTTTCCGGTTGACATAGATGCAGGGAGCCGGTTATAATTCCGGATAAAATGGTGGTTGGCGACCCCGAAGCGGTTACTGAATTGAGCTTTGCGTGTTATACACCGGGCGTTTAATGTGATCAGGGCGGGCCTGCGGATGAAAGGAGTGACGGGAAAAGATAATTTTGTTCCGCAACTGGAAAAAGATGTGCTGCGGACCGGAAAAGCGCTGAAGTTTGGTTTCTACTCCGCCTGTGTGCTCAACGGTATAATGCTGGGCGTAGTTTCAGGGCATCTTTTCCATTTGCAAACGGCAAACGCCATTTTATGGGCTGCCTATATCTGGCCGTTGGTAATAGGTGTTTTTATGACGTTTTTTTTCTACGTTCTGACAAGGTTGGCCTATCAACTCGAACAGGATGTGGAGAAAAATGCTTTCGTAGATAAGCTGACCGGGGCTTACAATTTCCACTATCTCAGCCTGCGAATAGAAGAGGAAGCAGAGCGTGTTGACCGGGGAGTTGTAGATGGATTTAGCCTGCTTTTTCTGGATCTGGATGATTTCAAGAAAGTAAATGACAATTATGGCCACGCAGTAGGTAATCAGGTGTTGCAGGGCATCGTTTCGACTATTGCGCAGTTGCTACGCCGACATGAAGTATTTGGCCGCATCGGTGGAGATGAGTTTGTTCTTTTGCTTTCAGGTGTCGGCAAAGAAGAAACGGAGAATGTTGCCGGTCGCCTTATAGGTGCAGTAAAAGGTTATTCTTTTAGCACGGCGGATGGTACTGAGATTGATTTTGTGGGGGTAAGTATAGGAGTTGCCCGGTATCCGGAGAATGGTGATACGGGCATAGGCATACTTTCAGCGGCGGACCACGCTGTTTATAAAGCCAAAGAATGTGGCGGAAACCGTTTTTGTTTTGCAGAGCGCTGCTTTGAGGATGGCGTTTGATCTCTCTGCATCTCACACCACCTGCCTGCTTGCAGCAGGCAGGTGATTCACCGAGGACTTGCAGAATGTCACTGTTGTTCTGTTTCCTCCTCAATCAGCTCCGGGTGATCCGGTTCTGTTACGTATTCCTCTTTGTCTTCCCCCATGGTTATGAGCGCCACGGCTATCACTACTGCCACCAGCGCGATGACAAGGATATATTCGACAATGCTTTGGCCCGACCGGGGATTATTATTCATTTTTTTCCTGTAAGGTTAGGTCGATCAATTTTTTGAGGCACTCTGCATCTTCAAGGAACTGTTCGGGGTCGTCATTGCGAACAAATTCCAGCATGGCATATATATCTCCTGCTGTTTTCGCTTTTTTCAGGTAGCGGCCCCAGGTTTCGGCTGCTTCTTCCAGCGGCAGGCGTTCTCTGGTTTTCACATGCCAGTTGAACACGTGCAGGCCGACCAATCTGGGCAGGGCCGCTTCCATGTCATTCAGACATGTTTCCGGAGCCATCCGCCCTCGGGGCTGCCAGTAGGTTGCCAGGTTTTCATCGTCAACCATTTCAAACAGCCGTGCGGCAGCTTCGGCCGTATCCGTCAGGGTGTTGCCGTGCCATTCCGTTGCTAATTTTATGCCAGCATCAGCACTTTTCCGGGCAAGGATCCGGGCTTCGTCCGCAACGGCTTTCCAGTAGTCTTCCGTTGCTTCGGAGGAGCCTTTTTTACCCGCCCATACGCGGACAATGTCCGTTTCCAGCGCCAGAGCGGTTTGCAGCACGTCGTCGAAGGAAAGCTCCGGTGTCTCAGCAAGCCTGTAATACGAACCGTAGGAGCAAACCTCCATGCCGGCATCACGGGTTTTTCGGCCCACTTCGGTCGCCGTATCAATTCGGCCGTGAGGGACATGCACGTCACCTCCCCATTCAATGCCATGCAGCCCGGCTTTTTTCACAAGATTGATTATTTCTTCAGGGCTCAGCCCGCGAAACGTAATGGATACCAGTCCGGTTTTGTACATGACGTACGCTTACCTCCAATAAACGTGAGTGAATATTCAGTTTAGCACCTGCCTTTCTGCCGCCAGGCTGGTGGTTTACCGGCGACTCACGATGCATTATATCGCAAAATACCTCAGCTTTCAAGCTGCCGCCTGAATTTTTCAGGTAAACGTTAAAACAAGCGGTTAAATGAAATGGGCATTTAACTTATTTTTTGATATTGGTTATAATGAGGTAAACTATTATATTAACACCTGTCGTTGTTTTATGAAATATGCGGCATAAACGTATCACGATCCAATGCACGGAAAGACACAAAAAACTTTTCTTAGAGACAATCTTGAATCAATAGCCATAGCCATACTGCTGGTGCTGTTCATGCGGCAGATGGTTGTCGAGGCGTTTAAGATCCCTACGGGCAGTATGGCGCCCACGCTGGTCGGCATACACAGAGAGGTGAGATGTCCGAACTGTGGGACCGATTTTCGCGTGGGACACGACAAAAGCGGCCCCAAAGGCGAGGCCGAATGTCTGAACTGCGGCTATAGCTTGCTCGTGGCCGAAAATATGCCGGCGGGTGGAAATAGACGTAAATCCATAGTATTCCGTCGCCCCCCGTGGCTCTGGCATCAGGGCTACGACGTCGTCAGTCGTCGTGCAGTGACCGGCATGGATGCTGCAAACCGTATAGAAAGGTGGGGTAGCAGGATTTTTGTCAATAAGTTCATCTATAGATTCCGTCTCCCCCGGCGCTGGGAACTCGCAGTCTTTGACTATCCCTATGGCAAAGAGAACTATATAAAAAGGGTTGTCGGCCTACCCGGAGAAACAGTCCTGATAAAGGACGGAAACATATATATTGAGGATAAAATAGCGCGCAAGCCCGCCCGGATACAGGATCATATATGGGTTCCAGTGTTTGATTCAAGATTGCAGCCCCGGCGACCCTTGAAGGCTGACTGGGATTTTGGTGAGACTGCCTTTCGATGGAAGAAATCGCCGCAAAGCGGAGCATTGCGCGTTGATGCGAGTGATACGAACGTGCCGCAATATGTGCGCTATGCCCGGAAGGTAAGGGATTTTTATGCTTACAATGCTGCAGGTAACCGAAGAGGGCATGCGGCCGGAAACGAAGTTAATGATGTGAGAATCAGGACGGATGTCGTGGTGGGATCAGTGGAAGAGGCGGAGTCGTTTTTGACCTTTCGAGTTGCGGGAGGAAAGCACAATTTCCGCGCCGTTCTCCCGGCAGGTGCGGGGGCCGGTGAACCGGCGGTTCTGTACGACGGAGAAGTTGTGGTGGAGGAAGGCGCTGCTCCAGAGATTCGTCCGGGGCGCCGGCACGAAATAACCGTGGAGAGGTATGACAAAACTGTGGCCGTAAAAGTTGACGGGAAAGAAATTATCCGGCATCTTTACGATAGCGGTGGTTTGGAACGCAAATATGAACAGTTCATAGGTGCGGGAGCCATGGGCGCCTCCGCTGATTTTGAGCGCTTCAGGCTTTGCAGAGACATATATTATCTGCCGGAAAGGGGCGCTTCGCGTAAAACAGGGTATGAGCTGGATGAAAACAGCTATTTTGTGTTGGGTGACAACAGCCCCCACAGCAACGACAGCCGCGAGTGGCCAAGTCATGAAGTTCCATCCGAAAACCTTATAGGCAGGGCTTTTATGGCGTTCTGGCCCATATCGGATATTTCGTTTTTGCCAGCCGGCGAGGCAAACAGATAGATTGCATATCCAGATGACATACGAGATGTTTTGTGGTAGAATTGAAATAATGATGTCGTTTGCCGTTCAGTCGTAGCCGTTGTCGTGGTCGTTTTATTAATTCTTTTTCAAGCGAAGTCTTGAAAAAGAATTAGGTTCTTATAGCAGGCAGAGGCATGAAAAACGAAATGGCTGAGCATTTTCATAGATTATTTTTTATCTGGGCTGCGGTTTTTGTCTTTCTGATGCCCGGTTCCGTCGTGTCTGTTGCTTCCGCCGGCGGGAGCTGGTCGCCCGATGCCGGGGTGGTTGACCCGGCAGTCGCTCCTGACGGCGGGGAGGATGATCAGTTTCGCTATGCCGTCGGGCTGTTGAATTCTGGTTTTACCAGGCAGGGAATAAGGCAGCTGGAGCGTTTTTTGCGGCAGCATCCTGATTCGGTCCGGGTGGAGGCGGCAAATTATCACCTGGGTCTGGCGCACCTGCAGCGTGAAAATTATGAGGAGGCGTTTGATTATCTCGGTTCTTTTGCTGCGTCGGCTTCACACAAGGATGAAGTGAAAATAGCACGTCGGCTGCAGCTGGAGTGTGCGATTGCGGTGGGGGAAAGAAACATCCGGGAGGCCAGGCCGCTGTTTGAAGAATTGGCGTCTGCCGTCGGGGGAGATTTCGCCGCCGAGTGCAGGCTGACACTGGCCGATTTGCTTTTCAGCCGGCGCCGCTTTCACGAGGCGCTTGATGCTTATCTGAACTTTATTGATTATCATCCTGTCCATGAAGACGTTGCGGAGGCATGGTTTTATGTTGCCGCCTGCCATTATGAGTTAGCGTTGCGCGTTGCGCGTGGCCGAGAGCTTCTGCAGAGCGCTAAGTCGGCATTGCATGATTTTCTGGTCAATTTCCCGAACCACGGGCGTGCCGACGAGGCCGAGGAAATGCTGGCCGAAATAAACCGCAGGGAGGCCGAAAGGACGGTTGAAGTGGCGGATTACTACCTCCGGGTCAGGCGAAATCCGCATGCCGCTCTGGACTATCTGAAGTGGGTTGAAGAGAGCTATCCCGACATCGCTCCGGCAAAGCGGGCTCGCATGAATATCGATGCGATAAAAGACGCGCATGGCGTGCCCGCTTCGGGCGGGTATATCAAACTGCCGCTGGACGGGGTAAAAGCGCCGTAAGAAACTAATTCTTTTTCAAGACTTCGCTTGAAAAAGAATTAATAAAACGACCACTACAACGGCTACGACTAAACGGCAAACGACATCATTATTTCACATTATTCGTAAATTGCCGTCTCGCCGTTGCTGTTATACTAAAACTTTTTCACGTCGTTTGAAAAAGTTTTATTGTCGAT
>PWZK01000258.1 GCA_003567495.1 Candidatus Brocadiaceae bacterium | reverse complement strand
TTAGCAAAAAACTCTGTCGTATAAAAAGTAAAGTTTTTTGTCCTACTTTTTTTCAAAAAAAGTAGGCGCCGCTGGGAATGCGCCCGCAGGGTAAACCGTTTTTTTGAGGCTAAAATACAGAGAGTGATTTTAAAAGGTCTTAAAATGTGCTTTTAAGATTTAACACAACAGTCTGTTATATTAATTTTATCTTTGGTTTATGAAATATGCGGGTTAGTTCGGGACAACGCCCGGGGAACCGGGCCGCATTCTCGCCAGAGAACGGGTATAATGCCTGCCATGGAGATATTTCCACATCCTGAGCTCTTTGCCGAGAAGCCGGGATATGTGATATCTCAATATTTTGCCCGCAGCAACCGCAGCATCCGGTTCGGCCGCAACCCCGGCACCACCCGTTTCGCGGCAGAGGTGACACAGCAAAGTCACCGCGGAAACTTTATGTGCCGGGTAAACGTCCGGCATCATTTTGCCACCCCGAGGTTCTCCGCAATGCCGGCAGAGAACTCCACCCCTCCGGGCGCAGAAATGGGACGGAGCGACCTTTTCCCAGCTACCCCGGCATTCTGCACAGCATGAAAAATCAGGACATGATCCGTAGTGTCTGAGAGCGGCTATTTCCAGCTCCAGAACACCGGTTCCGAGCCTCTCTCCTGCTGCAAACTGTCTTAGCTTATCTAAAAAGACTCCGTAAAGTTGGCCGCAATCCTGCTCATGTGCGGTAAAATTGCGCATAAGCTCCACGCCGTAATATCCGCATATAGCCCTGCCCGCCGACAATCTTAATCCGCCGAAATGTTCGATCATCGAAAAATCAAGCAGAGTGTCGAGGCTGCCGTGACGGGAAGTTTTGTAATGCAGTCTGTATTTAGCCAAAAGATCGATTCCGGCGGCGACCCCCTTCTTCGGCGCCCTCCAGGCGCCTCTTGCCATACAGTCTATACGCCCGGCCCCGGGCGTAAGGAATGAAACTACCTGGCTGGTATTGCCGTAATCAAGTCGCCGCAGACATATACCCTCCGAAATGGAGCGCCCTCCCTTTCTATCTGTATCTGAGCTTTTCACTTTTCCTTATAAAAAAAATCAAAACAATCGCCTGTGTTGTCGAAAAACGTCCCCTGGACGCCTGAAATGGGAAAAAAACGCTCCGCCCCTACTGGTATATGCAAAAACACACGTGGTTAACTAAATACCTACAAACAATGATAACCTTACAGCGTATATTAATCAAGATTCGATTGTTTTAATTTCCATGCGGTGCTATCATATCTGGAGGAGAAAATGCGAAAAAACGTGGTCAAACCGGGGAGGCTGTAGATGTTCAGTTGCGGGATTATCGGGCTGCCGAATGTGGGTAAATCAACACTTTTCAATGCCCTGACAGGCGCCGGTGCCGAAGTGGCCGGCTATCCTTTTTGCACGATAGAGCCAAATGTGGGCGTGCTTGCCGTGCCGGATGAAAGGCTCAATGAGCTTGCAGTCGCGCTGAAACCGAAAAAACTAACACCTGCAAAGATAGAATTTGTCGATATCGCCGGGCTGGTCAACGGCGCTAGCAGGGGCGAGGGACTGGGAAATGAATTTTTAGGCCATATACAACAGGTCGATGCGATAGCGCATGTCGTGAGGCTTTTCCAGGACGATGAGGTCGCTCACGCGTACGGCAGGCTTGATCCCGCCCGCGACATAAGAACAGTCAACAGCGAACTCGTGTTAAAAGACCTGGAAAAAGTCGTAAACCGGCAGGATGATGCCCGTAAAAAAGCCCGAACCGGCGAAAAAGACGCTGAAAAGCAGCTTTTTTTTCTCGATAAAGTCGCTGCAACTTTGCGTGAGGGGAGTTTTGCCGGAGAACTGGATATGAGCAAAGAAGAAGCGGCTCTGAGCAGGGAACTGGGCCTCCTTACAACCAAACCGGTTATTTACATCGCCAACATCTCCGAGCAGCAGGCTGTCAACATCGCGGGCGACGGCCTCGTGGCGGAAGGTGCCGTGGCCGAATTCAAAGATTTCGCCGCCGCAAACAGGTTCAGACATGAATTTGTATGCGCTGAACTTGAATATGAATTGAGCGAGCTGGAAGATCCGGAAGATGTTCTGATGTTTATGAGCGAACTGGGCATTGATCGATCGGCGCTTGGGAAAGTTGCAAAAATCGCCTATGAAGCGCTCGGGCTCATCACTTTTTTCACCGTTAAAGGCCCGGAGACGCGCGCTTGGGAATTGCCCCGAGGCACGACGGCTCGGCAGGCGGCGGGACGCATTCACACGGACATGGAACGAGGATTTATACGCGCCGAGGTGGTCGGCTTCGAGGAACTGATGGAATACGGTTCGTTTCCCGCCGCACGGGAAAAAGGGCACGTGCGTACCGAGGGCCGGGAGTACGTGATAAAAGACGGAAACGTAGTTCTGTTCAGGTTTAAACCGCATATTTCATAAACCAACGGCAAAATTAATATAACCGACTGTTATGTTAAATCTTAAAAGCAGAATTTTTGAGAGCACATAAATATTCCTTAAAGGTAAATCCTCAGTGAACCCCCTGCCTGCAGCAGGCAGGCGTTCAGAATTTTAAACTATGCAGCAATAACCGAAGTCGCTATCGGGATCGCTATCGGGATCGGGATCGAATAAAAATGCTCTGGTGCTAAAAAACTCAATGTATATCGGCTTGCTATCGATTATGTGGCATGGTCATTTGAAAAATCCGGGAAAGCACAAAGAACGATCCCGATCCCGATAGCGATATCGATCCCGATTTACCGTGTGCCGTCGTGGTTCGATGAATATATACCCTTAAAGATATAAACTCCCGGAACCGGTTTCAACAGTGAAAATCAAGCAATTACATGATTATTTAAGCGGTTATTCGCCATCGCCGGCTTATGGGTATGTTCCGTTGTTTTCACAAACCGGTGAGCGAAAATCCGTCGTAACGGAATTTAAAGGCGCAAGCAAAGAAGGCGTGCCTGTGTTTACGAATGAATTCTGGACTTCCGGCCAGAGACGGGCCTGCTCGCTGCATGAGGTCTCCTACCGCGCCTGTTTTAAGCCGCAGCTGCCGGGCTTTTTCATCCGATTGCTTACTGAAGAGGGCGACCTCGTTTATGACCCCTTCGCAGGCAGAGGCACAACGGCAGTCGAAGCGGCACTGGCCGGCCGCAGGGTTGTTTCAAACGATGTAAACCCTTTGAGCAGGGTGTTTACGCGCCCACGCTTTTTTGTGCCGGCTTTGAAAGATGTTCAGTCGCGTCTGGCCGGCTTGAAGATTGACACGTCGGCTGAGGCGGATATAGACCTGTCCATGTTTTACCATCCAGACACCGAAGCTGAACTCGTATCTCTGAGAAATTATTTACTGCACCGCCGTTGCGCTCGCGAGCTGGATGCGCTTGATCAATGGATCGCCATGGTGGCGACAAACAGGCTTACCGGACATTCCAGCGGTTTTTTTTCCGTCTATACGCTGCCTCCCAATCAGGCTGCATCGCAGGATAGTCAGAGAAAGATCAACAAAAAAAGAAGGCAGAATCCTCAATACAGGGGCACTAAAGAGCGAATTCTCAAGAAAAGCAAAAGCCTCATGCGCGATGTCACGCCCGAACTGAAGCTGAAACTTTGCAGAGCGGGCGAAAGCGCCCTTTTGCTTGCCGAAAATGCGGGCCGGACCGCTGCGATAAAAAGCGACAGCGTGAAACTGACGGTAACTTCACCGCCTTTCCTGGATGTGGTAAGCTACGCACGCGACAACTGGCTTCGCTGCTGGTTTAACGGGTATGACACGGAAAAAATAGCCGGGGAAATTACCATCGCACGCACTGTGGAAGAGTGGAGCGAGGCCATGAGCGTTGTGTTTGCCGAGCTTTACCGCATTACGGCCCCGGGCGGCTGGGTTGCTTTCGAAGTGGGTGAGGTCAGGGGCGGAAAGGTTCAGCTTGATCGTTATGTGCCTTCGCTGGGTGAACAGGCGAATTTTGAATGTGCCGCAGTTATGGTAAACGAACAGAAGTTTACCAAAACGTCAAATATCTGGGGTGTAAAGAACAACAAAGCCGGCACCAATACCAACCGGATAGTGCTGTTTTATAAGAATTAACACATGTTGAGGTGGCATATATATGCTTAATAAACTTGATACACCCGTTTTGTTGCGCGGCAACGACAGGGTTGCTTATCGCGATCCCGCCGTACTCTACCATAAAGGCATTTTCTACATGTTTTACTCTTTTGTGGAAACTGAGGACAATGGCAGCATTTTCTGGTATACGGCCATGAGCACATCGCAGGATTTGCAAAAATGGTCTCAACCCAGGAAAATCACGCCAAGGGACCAAAATCTGAATTACAGCAGCCCGGGAAACATCATTTGTTTTAATGGCGAATGGGTGCTTTGTCTCCAGACCTACCCTATTCCCGGCTTGAAAAGGTCCGATGAATTACGCTATGGCAATAAAGATGCCCGCATTTTTATCATGCGCAGTAAAGACCTTGAGAATTGGTCAGATCCGGAATTGCTTTACGTCAAGGGGGTGGAAGTGTCCCGTGAAGAAATGGGGCGGATGATCGATCCGTTTTTGGTAGAGGATATCCATGAACCCGGCAGGTGGTGGTGTTTTTACAAGCAAAGAGGGGCAAGTTATTCCTGGTCATATGATCTCAGAAACTGGTCTTATAAGGGGCGTGTTGATGCGGGAGAAAACGTTTGTGTGCTGGCGGAAGAAAAAGAATATACCATGATTCATTCACCGAAAAACGGGATGGGCATCAAACGGTCTGCAGATCTTGTGAATTGGCGGGATTGGGGTAAAATAATCACATTGGGTCAAGACAATTGGCCGTGGGCGCAAACCCGTTTGACTGCTGGTTTCATTCTTGACATGCGCAAGCATCCGGAGATCGGAAGATACCTTATGTTTTTCCACGGCGCAGGACCCGGCAAGCAAAAAACGCCTGATAATTTTTATGCAAACTGCAGCATAGGAATTGCCTGGAGTGAGGACCTTCTGAAGTGGGTCTGGCCTGAGAAAGGCAAAAACCGCCTGTAAAAGTAGGAATAGAGATATATAACCTCAGAACGCAAGGTTTGCGATTAAATATCCCCTTCAGGGAAGGGCGTCTCACGCACAGGTTTCCCGGGGTAGGGCCGGCAAACGACCGCCGACCCAACCCCGGGCTATAGATAAACATCCCCTTCGGGGAAAAAGGCGACAGGGATTCACATTGGAAATTGGACATTTATCCGTACCGCGCCGAAAGCGCCCCATTTTCGGAGCGAAGTCTCTGAAAATGCATAGGTACTTTAGTTCGCTGTCAACGTAACAAATCAGGCTTCAATGTGGAATTTTCTTACCAGAGGTTCCAGGACGGCGGTAACCACTCCTGAATTGTTCTCTCTGCCGTTCCCACGCGCAATGGCGCTGACCGAGCGCGAAGAGCAGCCATGTTCATGCCCGTGCGGATAAACAGACCTGGCGAGTTTGAAATATGTGCGGGCCACATCAAGCGCCCTGCACGCCAGTTTTTTGTTGTATGTTATTTCTGCAGCCAGCGCCAGTAATATGGGATTATGTGTCGCTTTGCCACCGTCTTCATACCAGAGAGGTTTGTCTTTTCTTTTCCCTATGCCGGCGGTATGTCCGGAGATCTCGGACCCGGGGGTTTCTCTGTCGGCCCGGTGTGCAATGGTGATGTTACTGAAAGAGTATGGCGAACTTTCACGGACGGCTTTTAAGATTAGATTATCATATTTAAGGTTCCCGGTCGCATCACGATATTTACGTATAAGATCGACCCCGCATCCCGCATCATGGTCTCTTATCTGAGTCGCTATAATGTCGATAAGGATTTCTGCTGCGGCGCGGAACTTGTATTTACCGGTTATTCTCCAGAGCGACAGGAGGGAATCAGGGACGCTTGAAGCAAGGAAGTTTTCCGCTCGATCCACATGATTGCATAGATTCAGACCAGGGTTGTCATGCACGTACTCATCAAAATCTTTCCGTCCTTCAGCGTCATAAACGGGGCCTTTCAGGCCCAGGGCAGTGGGCGGTAAAGATGGGTGGTCGGTTATCGCTTCAGCCCAGAGCTCCCCGTACCTCTCTGCCAGCGCCAGGTATTTTTTGGCTCCAGTCATACTGTATGCATAGAGACAAATATTGACGTAGCGGAAGTGTTCGGGTTTGTTGTTTTCTATATCCTCAGCTTCGGGCTTCGGAAATTCCGTCCCGAAATAAAAGGAGTAAAAAAGGGTCTGTTCCCGTGAGAAACAGTCCGGGGCTTTCCCGGACCAGTTCCCGAAATGTTCGGCCGCTTCCACCATCTGAGAAATAGTTTTTTCATCACCGGGGTCCAACCCGTAGAGGTTCCCCAGAAATAATTCAAAATGCTCGGTCCCATGGTGTGCCTCCTGTTTTTTCCAGTATCCATGTTTCCAGAGCCCTGTTTCCTCGTGATGGATCCTGATGTCATCGCGCAGCTTTTTCAGAAAATTCAGGGAGTCCCGATCTTTTCTTCCAATGATATAAGGTCTCCACCCTATGCTGAAAGTTCCCTGATCATGATTGTCGGTTGGAAGTATATCTTCAAGCTCCATTTTACACTGCTCTATCCAGTCGCCGATCTCAGCCAGAAAACGTTCTATGGATTCAGCGAGCGACTCTGAAGGCTCTATCTTCAAAGTAAGTTCATCTTTCATTTCAGGACTCCCGTGGGCTATTTTTACCTGTTTTTTCAATTTTCGCAAGTATTCAGTGAACCAATTTGTAAATCTGTGTGTAGGTGCAAAAAAATCCTTTGCCCAGGCGTTGAAACGCCCCCTGAATACCAGTAAGGGCGAAAGATTTTTCGCCCTTACAAATATATGCAAAACACACGCGGTTCACTGAGGACTTGCCGATTTTCGAAAGGCCTTATTTCTCGACCTACCAAATGGCAGCCATATTTTAACATGCGAGGCTGCAAAAGTCCAATTCGCGCCTGAGTAGAGGAATTTGCGCTGTAAGCTTTTTTCGTGTACCAGGACGCAAATTCCTTCGTGATGCATATTATTTTTTAAAAATCTGGGGCGACTGTCAAACATACACGGCATGCCATTTTGGCAGCCGCCGGTTCATGTATGTTCCACACAGTATGCAATAATGGCATCATCTCAAATTGTGTCATCCGGCACATATTTCAGGAATGGCAGAAAAACACTGTTTTTGCCCCGTTTTTGCGGGTCTGTGTTATGCTCCCAATTATACAATTTGAGTTGGAACGCTTTTTGCGTATATTCCTGACGGTTGGTAAAGGTTTGAAAAAGTCCTTTAGATAAAAAAGGAGGTGGTAAAGATGGTGATATGGGACAGAAACAGGGGTTTCGGATACGATCCGTTTGACGAGTTGAGACGTTTAAGCCGGCAGATGAACCGTCTTTTCGGTTCACCGCTTTCGGCGGGGATCGGGGAGACCTTCCCGCCACTAAACATATGGTCTGACAATGAAAAAGCGGTGGTGACTGCGGAAGTGCCTGGAATCAAAAAGGAGGATCTGGACATTTCGGTCGAAAATGACGTATTGACCATAAAGGGACACCGAGAACCAAAACAAATTGAAGACGGTGAGAGTTTCCGCCGGCACGAGCGCGGATACGGGTCTTTTCGCAGGGCGGTTGGCTTGCCTTTTTCGGTTGAACCGGGACAGGTGAAAGCCGAGTATAAGGACGGCGTGCTCCGCCTTGAGCTGCCGCGTCATGAAGCAAGCAAACCCAGACGGATTGATGTGAAATAGCGGGACGACGATCTACACTCCGCTTTATTATGCAAAAACAATCTTTAGAGGAGGTGAGAAGCCATGAACGAGGAAAAAGAGATCGCGAAGGGAAAGGAACGGAGTCAGGAGCTTCAGACGGAAGCGGTGGAACCGGAAGCTGCGTTTGTGCCCCTGGTGGATGTTATAGAAAAACAGGATGGCGTCGAGATACTTGCCGACATGCCCGGGGTGAGCCGTGAAAACGTAGAGGCCTCGCTGGAAGAGGGCGTGCTGACTATCAGCGGAAAAGTGTCGCCTCCAACAATGCAGGGTATGTCTCTGCAGAGCGGCGAGTATGAAACTGGCAGTTTTTACCGTTCTTTCGCTGTGGGCGAGGGTCTTGACACGGAAGGTATTGAAGCTTCTATGAAGGACGGTGTTTTGAGGCTGAGAATACCAAAGTCGGAGAAGTATAAGCCGAAGCAGATCGAAATAAGGTAAAAATGTAGAGGCAGGCTTTAACAATCACGAGATTTTTATAAAGGAGGCGACAGTCATGACAATGAGAGACCTGATACCGTGGAGGAAAAAGCGGGGCCGTCCGGAAAGCGTTGATACACAGGACAGGCGGGATATTCCCGATTTTTTCCGCGACTCCCTGGAAGATTTCTTCAGGTACGGCCGGGGAATGTCGCCCTGGCTGCGAAAGGGGCTCGATCTCGGCCCGGCTATTGATGTTTCCGAAACGGACAGTGAATATCGAGCGGAAATCGAACTGCCCGGTGTGAAAAAAGAAGATCTCAACGTGACCATCGAGAACGGGCGGTTGCATATCGAGGGACGTCGCGAGGAAGAGGAAAAGGAAGAAGGAAAACATTATGTTCGCATGGAACGAACCTCCGGTTCTTTTTCCCGGACCCTGCAAATCCCGCCCACTGTTGATGAAGAAGGAGCAGAAGCTGAATTCAAAGACGGCGTTTTAATTGTCCGGCTGAAAAAGACGCCTGAGGCCAGGGGAAAGAGGATCGAAATCAGCTGACGGGCCCGCTTATGTGTGAATTTGTAAAGGGCAAAAAATCCAGCTCTTCAGTGCATCTTGTCAGGTGACTCGGATTTACAGCGTGTACCCGGGCTCCGTAAGACGGCGGTTTACCCTGCCTGCGGCAGGCAGGCGGCCAGGGGGAGGTGGATTTATCGCTTT
>PWZK01000139.1 GCA_003567495.1 Candidatus Brocadiaceae bacterium | reverse complement strand
TAAGCAATATGACACAATCAGAGGATTTCCGCCGGTTTCTCTTCAGGTCTGATTCCGAAGAAGAGGTGGTCGATCTTGTCAGAGAAATGGCCGGTAAGATGGGATGATTTGTATATATTCAGCAAACTACCTTTCAAACCGGTCCGTTTGGGCGAAAAATCTTTCGCCCAAACGTTAAAACGTCCCCTGAGCGCCTGAAAAGGGCGAAAGATGTTTTGCCCCTACGAATATATGCGCAAACATACGGGGTTTACTGAGGATTTACGATGATTTTAATAAAATGAATTCTGATAACGAATACAGAAGTGAGTTGCGCATTGGAAACCCGCTGGGGTTTCACGTGCGCCCGGTTCAGCGCTTTGCAGAGCTGGCCCAGGCGTTTAAGTCCGAGATTACGGTAGAAATCGACGACAGGCAAGCTTCCGGCAAGAGTGTGATGGGGCTGATGAGCCTCGGAGGGCGCTACGGGGCCAGGATGTCGATAAAGATAAAAGGCGAGGACGCCCGGCAGGCCATGGATATTATACGTTATATGGTCGAAGAGGATTTCTTTGTTGAAGATGATATCCAGCCCGGCTCAAGGCCGCGACGCCACATTGAGCGGCTCAGGAATTTTGCGTCGTGTTTTGAGTCGGATATACGGATTTTGTTGGATGGCAGGGAGATTGATCCGACATCGGAAGAAGCTGCTGAGAGTTTGGATTTTCCGCCTACTGAGGACATGGATTTTAAAGTGGAGGGTTCTGACGCCCCCCAGGCTTCAAAGGTGTTGCAGAAGCTGTTGGATTATAGATTTTACGTCGAAGATGTTATGAACGCGACTTCTGGATGAAGGGGTGGAGGGTTATGGATATCCGACAGGGGATACCCGTTTCTACGGGAATTACCATAGGCGAAGTGTTTTTGCTGGAGGCGGAGGGTGTCAGGATACCACTCCATTTTATCCCCAAAAAAGACGTTGATCGGGAGACCGCGAGACTGGAAAAGGCGTTTGAAAATGCCCTTGCCGAGCTTAAAAATCTTGCTGACGACCTGAGTGCCAAGGCCGGACGGAAGATAGCCGAAATTTTTTTTGCGCACGTCGGCATGCTGGCCGACGAATCGTTTCGGGGTGAATTTTTCGGCAGGATAAGCGATAAGCTTTACACTGCGGAGTTTGCCGTTGCCAGGACCATGCGGCACTGGCGATCAATTTTTCAAAAAGACGGGTTTATGGCACCTCGGGTGACCGATTTGGACGACCTCGAAAAGCGCCTGTTGCGCCACCTGCTCGGACAGAAACGGGAAGAGCTGTCCAACCTGAAAAGCGAAGTCGTTCTGGTATCTCATGATTTAAGCCCGAGTCAGATCGCAACGGTTGACGCGGGAAAAGTCAAAGGGTTTGCTACCGATGCGGGCGGACCTACAAGCCATACCGGCATAATCGCCGCTGCGCTGGGCATTCCGGCTGTGGTAGGGCTTGGCACTATCACAAACGAAGTAACGGGCGGTGACACTATCATAGTTGACGGGAGCCAGGGGATCGTAGTTGTTGAGCCCGACAAGGAGACTCGCCGACGGTATTCGCAGAAGCGAAAGGCGGCGATGAAATCCGACCAGGTCTTGCTTCGCGAACTCAAGGATCTGCCATCCGAAACGAAGGACGGACATCATATCTCTCTAATGGCCAATATTGAGTCTCCCAGAGAGATCGGTAAAGCCTTGAAGCACGGAGCCGACGGAATAGGGCTGTACAGAACCGAATTTTTATTCGTAGGGTCCGATTCTATACCCTCTTGCGACGATCATTACCGTGCTTATATGGATGCAGTGAAAAGTCTTGAGGGCCGTCCTCTGGTTATAAGAACCCTTGACCTCGGCGCTGACAAGTTTAATTCGCATCAACCGGCACTAAAGGAACATAATCCTTTTCTAGGTCTGCGTTCGCTTCGATATTGCCTGAAAAACCCGGAGGTGTTTGAGGAGCAGCTGCGTGCAATTTTGAGGGCCAGTGCGTCAGGCAAACTGAGCGTGATGTTTCCGCTTGTCGGCGGTGTTGAAGAATTGAAGGCCGCAAACGCTATTCTGGCTGAAGTAAAAGTGCAGATGAAACGGGATGGTGAAGAGTATGACTCGCAAATGCCGGTCGGTACGATGATCGAGCTCCCAAGCGCGGTGATGGGTGCCGATGCTCTGGCACGTAACTGCGATTTTTTCAGTATCGGGACCAACGATCTGATTCAATATGCACTGGCCGTTGACCGCGGCAACGAGCATGTGGCGGATATGTACAGGCCTGAGCACCCGGCCGTATTAAGAATGATCAGCATGACAGTGGATTCGGCAAAAAGGGCGAATATACCTGTCAGCCTCTGCGGCGAGATGGCCAGCGCGGTGATATATACCGTGTTGCTTATCGGCCTGGGTATCACCAGCTTCAGCCTGGCCCCGCCGCAGATCATACCGGAAGTAAAAAAAATTATTCGTTCCATTAACATGTCCGATGCCCGGGACCTCGCCCGCGCCGTGTCGTCTGCGGAGGATGCCGACCATGCACGCGATCTGCTGACTGAAGCCAATGAAAAAATTATGAAAGCCGCGGGAATTCCGTCGCTTTGATATGGATTTTTTGTGTAAAGAAAGCGCTGATGTTGTAAAAGAAGAAGTTTTTGAGGCCGGAATCCGGCGTGTGAAAAAGACACCTACTTTCAGGAAACACAATATAATGAAAACATGTCCGATACGGGGTCTGAAAACGCCGTTTTTAAACTTGATGCTTGTCTGTTTTTTGCTGTCCGTGTCCGTCTCCGGCTGCCGGTCCAGGCGCGAGGTAGTCCTGGAAAAGACGGAAACTGCGAACATGACTTTCGAGCCTACCCGCATGCCCGAAGACCTGCAACTTGGAAAGGAGGATATGGCATCTTTCGTTCTTTGGGACGTTTCACGATATCAAAGCCGGCATGTGCTTCAGCTGGCTCCGGATGCGGCGCTGAAGGCGCGTTATCACAGAAATTACGATATGACTCTTTTCGGGGTATCGGGCATCGCCGTGGTTTCGGTTGAAGGCAGGAGGCATATTATGGAGCAGGGCACCGCAATTTTTATCCCCAGAATGCACGAATATTCCATAACTCCGCACGAAAGCCCGGGGAATGTGATTGCCGTAATGGTTTACTCTCCGCCGTTCGACGGTTCCGATGCGTTGATTTTAGATAAATGATCACATGGCATTGTTCGAACAGGAAAACGGCCTGGCAGAGCCTGCCGGGGATGCGCCTCTTGCTGTGCGCATGAGACCGGCAGGTCTGGATGAAGTGGTAGGACAGAGGCATTTTTGCGGTGAAGGCAAGCTCCTCTGGCGGATAATAAAGGCCGATCGGCTGATGTCAGTGATATTTTACGGCCCGCCGGGTACCGGAAAGACGAGCCTCGCTTATGTGATTGCAAGACACACCAACGCGTTTTTCAGCCGTATTAACGCCACATCGAGCAACGTAAGCGAGGTTAGAGAAATTCTTTCCGCGGCCGCGGACCGAAAGCGCAGGAGCGGAAGGAAGACGGTACTGTTTATCGACGAACTACACCGTTTCAACAGGGCACAGCAGGATGTTTTGCTCCCGGATGTCGAGCAGGGCACGATAATACTCGTGGGCGCAACGACGCACAATCCATTCTTCGCACTCAATTCTCCCCTGCTTTCCAGGTCGCAGATATTTCAGTTCAAGCCGCTATCGCGCGAGGATGTAAAGTCTTTGCTGCAGCGTGCTCTTTCCGATAAAGAGCGCGGTCTCGGCGCTTTTAACGTTTGTCTCCGCCCTGAAGCCGCCGATCATTTGATTGAGATGTGCGACGGCGATGCGCGCAGGGCGCTAAATGCCCTTGAGGTGGGCGTTCTCAGTTCGGCCGGCGAACGGCCGGATTGTGAGGTTGTGTTCGACATGCAGCTTGCGGAAGATTCCATACAGCGAAAAGCCATACTGTATGACGCGGATGAAGACGAGCATTACGATACCGCCAGCGCATTTATAAAAAGCATGCGTGGCAGCGATCCGGACGCGGCGCTCTACTGGATGGCGAAGATGCTCGAAGGCGGAGAAGACCCAAGATTTATCGTAAGGCGCGTGGTTATATGCGCCGCCGAAGACGTGGGCAATGCCGCCCCTAACGCGCTCGTGCTGGCGACTTCGGCGCTTCATGCCGTTGAATTCGTCGGGATGCCGGAAGCGATAATCCCCCTTGCTCAGGCGGTTACCTACATATCAACCGCACCGAAAAGCAATGCCTCATATGAAGCGGTGGAGAAGGCGCGCAAGGACGTGCGTGAGGGCCGCACGCTGCCGGTGCCCGATCACCTGAAAGATGCCGGCTACGCCGGCTCAGAGCAGCTGGGTCACGGCAAGGGATATAAATATGCCCACAACTTTGAAGGACACTGGGTGGATCAGGACTATATCCCCACTTCGCGTATATACTACCGGCCTTCCGACTCGGGCCAGGAGAAAAAAATCGCGGAAAGGCTAAGAGAAATCAGAGAGCTGCGCGGTATAAAAGACGACTAAAATATTTAGTAAACCACTATATTAACTCCTGTCGTTGATTTATGAAACAAGCGGGATATGACGGTTTTTTGTAGCGCAGGCGTCCCGCCTGCATCGTAAGAGAGGCCGGTGCGCTGCGTAAAGCCGAATGCAGGCGAGGACGCCTGCGCTACTTCCGGCGTGGTTTGCTGAATACTTACAACAATAAATACGCTGGTATTAGAGATGAGGAGGGTGAGTCGGACGTGATTGAGTATCTGATCGACGGTTGCAACTTCATAAAATTCTTTTCTGAAAATCATTCAAAGCATTTCGAGAAAAAGAAGTCGGATTTCCTCTTGCGTCTCCGCTCCTATACGCGTATAAAGCGGGTAAAGGTCACCGTGGTTTTTGATTCGCGCCGCCTGTCGGATGAAAGGTTTGGCAGGGTGCGTGTTATTCACGCTCGGGACGCCGACCGCAGAATTGCCGAAGAAGTTATAAAAAGAAAATCTCCTCAGTCTGTTACGGTTGTAAGCAACGACAGGGCGCTGATAACGGAGATACAAGAACAGGGGGCTAAAGATATGTCAGTGAGCGCACTCGACGAGTTGCTCGAGAAAAACGTATCAGGAAACGATACTGATCGCGGAGCTTCAGAAAAACCATCGCACGATAGCATGAGCGAAGAAGATGTGAAAAGGTGGAAACGCGAACTGGGCCTGTGACAGGCGCCAAGGCGCTTAACCGATAAAAAAACCCGCCGCGTGTCTATGATGTCCATGATGTCCATGCCGTCCATATAATTCGTCCCGCCCGCCTCTATTTCCCGTTCATCCTTCCATTCATCGTCGGTGTGTGGGGGAGGCATGCCGGCATCCGTCCGGGTTGCGCCTCTCGCCGAGTTCTGCTTGACAACTGCCCGAAGCCCTCTTATAATTACGAAAACAGGGCTTCTTTTGCATATTGTATTTTTTTCCAGAGGTGATTATATGCCTGATTCAGGAAGTAGTTCCCGTAAAGACACTGGCCGCGGTTTGGAGGGCGAAAACGGACTTCAAGCAGTGCTTTCGCAGGCACAGATTGAGACACGTAAACAGCTTACAGAGGCCATTGAAAAACAGCGGGCGACCGGCCGCAATCTTATGGATATATTGCGTCAGGACGTCGACAGGGAGATGTTCGGCAAAATATGGAAGTTCCTCCAGGGGCCTTCAGGCAAGGGGAAAAGTCGTCCGGTAAAAGACATACTGTTTGAGGGCGGGTGGCTTACGCCCGGGGAGCTGGAAGAGGCCCAGCGGAGCGGCGAGGCTTACGATCCGGAGCTCGGCCGTTATCTTGTCGATGGCGGTTACATAAACGAAGAACAACTTCAGGAAGCTCTGGCCGCACAGGAGAGGTCCGGGCAGTCCTTCTGGCGTATTCTGGTCAACCAGGGTCTTGTATCACCGAAACAAATAGCGGATGCAAGAAAGTATGGGGCGGTTCGCAAAACTCCCGCGCCGGGCGAAGATACGCTGTGCCGGAAACTGGTCAAGACCGGCCTGGTCGATGAATCCGACTGCGAAGCTGCGGCGGTGGAAAGTCGAAACACCGGACGCACCATACCGCAGATTTTGATAGACAGAAAAGTTGTCAAAAAACCAGAGCTGGGGGATGCGCTTGCAAAAGAAATGGGTGTTTCCTGGATCGACCTCGCGAAAGAAAGTCTTGACACAGAAGCGGTGGAACTGATTCCGGAACATCTTGCGAGACAAAATCTCATGCTGCCTGTATCGGTAAAAGAAGATGGCTCCGTCCAGATGGCGATGGTGGACCCGGAGAATATTCCCGGACTCGAATCGTTTCAAATGCTTCTCAATAAAGAACTTCACCCCTTGCTCGCGTTCGAGCAGGATCTGCTAAGCGCCATAGACAAACACTATGGGCCGGAGACTCGGAAAGAACGTGGCGGTGCATCTGCTCCCGCGCTTGAACGTCTCAAATCGAGGTTAAAGAGTGTATCAGCCGTTGATGAGGGGGTTGCCTCGCTGGCGGAGGATGCCGGGGTGGTCGATCTGGTGGCATCGATACTGGAGGGTGCTATAAATTCACGGGCGACCGATATTCACCTTGAATCTCAGATGGGCGCTCTTAGAGTAAGATACCGGATAGACGGGATACTTTATGATATTATGAATCTGCCCGGCGATCTTCGCGAGGCGGTGATGTCCAGGATAAAAGTTCTGTCGTCTATGGACATAACAGAGCGGCGTGCACCCCAGGACGGTCATTTTACCATCAGCGCCGGAGAAGATCGCGAATTTAACATCAGAGCCGCCACTTTGCCTGCCGTGACGGGTGAAAAGATGGTTTTGCGGCTGCTAAACCCCGAGGATCTGTTCAGAGGACTAAGGGAACTGGGGCTTGAGACGGAACAACTTGACGTGCTGAATGCCACGATAAAACGACCGCATGGAATGATACTGACCTCCGGGCCGATCGGATCGGGTAAAACCACTACCCTTTATGCGCTGCTGAGCGAGGTCGATATTCTGGCGAACAATGTCGTTACCATAGAAGACCCGGTAGAATATCAGTTGCCGGGTATCAATCAGGTGCAGGTCGATACGCGCACTGAAAGGACTTTTGCAAAGATGCTGCGGTCCGTGCTCCGTCAGGACGCCGACGTATTGATGGTTGGAGAAATACGGGATTCTGAAACGGCGCGTGTGGCAATAGGTGCAGCGCGAACCGGCCACCTTGTGCTCAGCACCATGCACGCCGATGATTCGGCAGGTGCGATAGAAACCCTTCGGCAACATGGCGTGCCTCCCTTTCTGATAACGGGCTCCGTCAGTACCGTAATCGCACAGCGTCTTGTGCGCAAGCTTTGTCCCGAATGCAGAGAGCCTTATAGCCCTGAACCGGAGGTTTTTGGGAGTATCGGGCTCGACCCCGAGGTTGCGCAGGGGTGGATATTTTACAATGCAAAAGGCTGCAAGGCTTGTTATCAACTCGGGTACCGTGGCAGAACCGGTATTTACGAAGTATTGCGTATGACGCCTGCGCTGCGTGACGGCGTGCTGAAAGGCGATGCGCACGATGTGATAGTGAAGAAGGCCGTTGCGGAGGGAATGATTACGCTTCTGGATGCCGGTATAGGGAAACTAAAAGACGGTATTACAACAATCGAAGAGGTTTTGCGGGTTACCAGGGTTGAGAGTGTTCGGAAGGTTTGAAGCGGTAATTTTGGGTTTTTAACGGAGGTGAAAAGAGATGGGAAAGTATAATTCCGGCAATTCGGACGCCGAATCTTCGGGCGGCCGTGCAAAGGGGTCGTTGCGTGACGAAATTGCCGCCAGGTTGCACGAGCAGGGCGCAGCTCCTTCCGGCGACGAGAAAAAGGGCCGTGAAAAACCCGGCAAGGGCCCGCAAAAAAAACGCAGCGTGACGAAAAACATTCTGACAGCGAATATAACCGGGCCGCTGGGGCGCATTAAATTGAGGGATGTTACCGCCTTCTGCGAAGAGCTTGCGTTGCTGCTCAACTCCGGCATGCCGTTGGTGCAATCGCTGAAAAAATTGGCCGAGCGGAATCCCAGCTTTCGGATGGCCGGAGTAATACGGAATATGGCGGAGGTTATAGAGTCGGGCGGAACTTTTGCGGGGGCTGCAAGCAAGCACGAGGATGTGTTCGGCGTACAGTTTGTCAGCATGTTTAAAGCGGGTGAAAGGAGCGGCACACTCACGACGGCGATACAACGCGTGGCCGATCGCGGCGAGATAATGCTGGAAAGACGTCACCGCATTGTCAGCATGCTGACGTATCCCGTCATAGTGGTCGTGGCGGCGTTTCTGGTGATCGGGTTCGGTTTTTCCCGCGCAATGGTTGCGCTGGGGCCCATGCTTGAAGAACTTGGAGTTTCCGTGCCATGGACGATGGCCATGCTTCTTAATATCGGAGAGAGCATGCTTACAGCCGGCTTCTGGTTCAGGGCTCTTGCATTTATTGTCGCTCTGGCTTTTTTGTACTGGGCGGTTATGAAACTGCGACCTGTGCGGCTTGTGCGGGACCGGTTTTTGGTAAGATGCCCGATAATCGGCCCGCTGCTCAAACAAAGCCTTGTGGCCCGGTTTTCCAGAGTGTTTGCGACGATGCTAAACGCCGGGGTGTCAGTGCCCGAAGCATTGGACGGTGTCAGGGATGTCATGCGAAATGAACTCGCCAGGCTCACGGTGGCGCGCACGAAAGCGGCCGTGCAGGAGGGCGGGCGAATAGTGCCTGCGCTGGAGCATGAGAGAATTTTTCCCCTGCTGGCCTACGAGATGATGGAGGTGGGGGAAGAAACCGGCGCTCTTGGCGACGTGTTCGCACGGCTTGCCGACATTTATGAGAAAAAAGCCGCCGACGATATGGAGATTCTCGGCAAACTCGTGCAACCTGCTGTAATTGTGACGCTGGCGTTGGTCGTGGGTTTTATAGTAATTGCCATGTTCCAGGTCTATACCACTCTTATTATGCACGCCGGTGCTATGTAGGTGGTGCTAGTGTGGAGATTCGAACTCCAAACCTGCGGTTTACAAAACCGCTGCTCTGCCGTTGAGCTACACTAGCAC
>PWZK01000351.1 GCA_003567495.1 Candidatus Brocadiaceae bacterium | reverse complement strand
GGGGGGGGGAGTAGATTTGATAGAATATATACTTGATTGAAAGATCAGAATCGAGTATCATAGCAACAGTGGCCAACGCCTGCCTGCTGCAGGCAGGTGGTTCACTGAATACTTACATTGAATATGTACGATTCTCCTTTAATTCAATCCTACGAAAGAGTACTGAAGTTTTTATTCAGTGCCAGAGTGGCGGAAGGGCAGACGCACCGGTCTCAAAAACCGGTGGGCTTAAGCGCCCGTGTGGGTTCGAATCCCACCTCTGGCACCAAAAATTATTATTATGGCTGATAATCTCACATACAAGATTTTGAAGGAACATTGCGTGGAAGGGCGTCCGGAGGCCGGCGAAACCGTCGGGCTTCGTATCGATCAGACGCTTACTCAGGATGCTACCGGAACCGTTGCGTATCTGCAGCTCGAAACCATGGGCATAGAGCGGGTTCAAACGGATCTCTCGGTGAGCTACGTGGATCACAACACCCTGCAGAGCGGATTCGAAAATGCTGATGATCACCGGTACCTCATGAGTGTTGCCGCCCGATACGGGATAGTGTTCAGCCGGCCGGGCAGCGGTATATGTCATCAGGTTCATCTGGAGCGTTTCGGCCGGCCGGGCGGGACACTTCTGGGCAGCGACAGTCACACGCCCACCGCGGGCGGGATCGGCATGATTGCGGTAGGTGTAGGTGGGCAGGATGTGGCGTGTGCAATGGCTGGATTACCGTTTTATATCACCGCACCCCGGGTGGTTAAGGTGGAGCTTACCGGTGAGCTGAGTCCGTGGGTCACGGCAAAGGACGTTATCCTGGAACTGCTCCGGTGCCTTAGTGTCAAAGGCGGCGTTGGAAAGGTCTTCGAGTATGCAGGGCCGGGCGTCTCAACGCTTAGCGTGCCTCAGCGCGCAACTATAACAAATATGGGCGCAGAACTTGGCGCAACCACAAGTATTTTTCCGTCCGACGATCGAACACTTGACTGGTTGACTCGGCAGGGCAGGGCCGCGGATTACAATCCGGCCGTGGCCGATTCGGGCGCCGAATATGATGACATCATAGAGCTGGATCTTTCAAAACTCCAGCCACTGATTGCGCTGCCCCACAGCCCGGACAACGTAGTGCTGGTAAGCGATGTGGCCGGCACAAAGGTTGACCAGGTGTGCATAGGAAGTTGCACCAACTCTTCGCTGCACGATCTTTGCACGGTGGGCAGGTTGCTGGAAGGTAAAAAAGTTCCCCCGGACGTAAGCCTGGGCGTCTCGCCGGGCTCAGGGCGCGTGCTTCAGGTTATAACAGAGCGCAGCGTTCTGGGCGCTATGATCGGGGCCGGCGCCAGGTTGCTTGAGTCCGTCTGCGGACCTTGCATCGGGATGGGTTTTGCTCCGCCGAGCGGCGGGGTCAGCCTGCGCACGTTCAACAGAAATTTTGAAGGCAGAACCGGCACGGCCGATGCGCGGTGTTATCTTTGCAGTCCGGAAACGGCCGTGGCTTCGGCGCTTGCGGGCGCGGTAACCGATCCTCGCGAGCTTGGCGAGCCGCCGCACGTTGAGGAGCCGGAAAGCTACCCGGCTTCGGAGAATATGATAATATATCCGCCTGAGGAACTGACCGGGGTCGAGATAACCAGAGGGCCCAATATCAAGCCGATTCCGCAAAGGACGTCTCCGGGCGACATCGTGGAGGGGAGTGTTCTGCTGAAGGTTGGCGATAACATCACGACCGACCACATCATGCCCGCCGGAAGCAAGATACTGCCGCTGCGCTCGAATATACCCGCCATCAGCGAGTATGTCTTCAGTTCGGTGGATTCGGATTTCGCGACACGAGCAAAAAAGCGTGGTGGCGGGTTTATAGTCGGGGGGGAGAACTACGGACAGGGCTCGAGCCGGGAACATGCGGCGCTTGCGCCGATGTATCTTGGCGTTATAGCCGTTATAGCCCGAAGTTTCTCGCGCATTCATCGCTCGAACCTCATTAACTTCGGCATACTGCCGCTTGTTTTCGGTTCAAAGGAAGATTACGACCGGCTGGAGCGCGACGACATGCTGAAGGCTAAAGACCTTCTTTCCGGGCTCGATGTGGGGGAAATTACCTTGCAAAACGTTACCGGCGGATACGAGTTCGTCGTCGGGTGTGAATTGAGCGACAGGGAAAAAGAAATAGCAAAAGCCGGCGGACGGCTGAATATGGTGAAGGGAGCCGGTGCTTAGGCGCTTAATATCGCAACATCGACAACAAATTGTCGATGTGCAAAAAAATGAATATCCAATATCCAACACCCAATATCCAATGACAAAGGAACGACGATAAGATCTTGAAGATCGGCTTATCGACTGTGCCGTTCGTATCATAGGGCTGTCCGAAGCCCTTCCAACGACAAAGGCAGGAAGGCATGTATCACATCAAATATTACGAAGTGGCACATCGCCTGGCTCAAATTATATTGATAGCTATTCTGTTTTCAAGTATAAAAACGGCCGAAGAACCTGAATAACGCAGCAACTTGGATATTGGATATTGGGTGTTGGATATTGGATATTTTTCCGTACTGCGCCGAAGCCTGCCTGCAGCAGGCAGGGCGCTCCATTTTCAGAGCGAAGTCTCTGAAAATGCGTAGTGTCTTGTTTGTAATTATCTTGTTTTATTGGCAAAAAGATTTAATTGAGACGCTGTAAGTGTTTCTTACATAAGAATTAGAAATTAGAAATTAGGAATGGGGAATAGTGCCACCTGGCACCCGCAGGTGACCAGAGAGGCACTATTCATGATTATGCCAACTGTCACCCTACGCTATATGTTGTAGGGGTGCCATTTGGCATAATATGGAATTAACGGCAACGGCGGGACGGCCATTCAGTATTCGGTGTTCAGTGTTCGGTATTCGGTGTTCATTGGTTTGATTCGTTGGCCGTTCACCAGCAACCAGCAACTAACAACCAGGTGTCAGCAACTGCTTTTTCGGCTTCTCCGGGTTGGGGAATTCTGATTCGAAGTAATCTGTGTTCATCTGTGGTTCTATGAATATATACGTTTGGGAGGTGCCGAGATGTCAGAGGAGCGCGGAAAGAAGGTGGTAATGGGCGTCAGCGGTTCTATTGCCGCTTACAAAGCGTGCAGCGTGGTCAGGGGGCTCGTGCATCGCGGCTGCGAGGTGAGCGTTGTCATGACCGAATCGGCCCGGCGTCTGGTAGGGCCGGCGACATTTCGTTCGCTCTCGGGCAGGCCCGTGACAACCGCGCTCTGGATTCCCGAACATGAAGCCGGTCTGGTTCACATTGAACTGGCCGAATGGGCGGATGTTATGGCGGTCGTGCCCGCTACCGCAAATATTATCGGCAAGTTTGCCTGCGGTCTGGCGGACGATGTCCTCAGCACGCTGTGGCTCGCTTTTGGCGGGGCAAAATTGATTGCTCCGGCCATGAACGACAGAATGTGGGCAAATGTGGCCGTTCAGCATAACGTCGAGGAATTAAAGGAGAGGCAGGGATTTCATTTCGCCGGGCCGGTAGCCGGTGAGCTGGCAAGCGGAAAGGAGGGGCGCTCGGGACGTATGGCGCCGGTTGATGAGATAGTGAAGGCTGTTGTCAATCTGTAACGGATTTTATAAAGGCGGTGCTTTAATGTGTGAAGAAAGCGGCAGGGTAAGCGTGCTGGTCAGGCGCAGGCAGGGGTGTGAGGACATAGAGATGCCCCGCTACATGAGCGAGGGTGCCAGTGGTATGGACCTGCGCGCGGCGGTAAAAGAGCCTCTTGAACTGGATCCCGGCTCGGTGACTCTGGTTCCGACCGGCATTTTCATGGCCATCCCGGCCGGATACGAGGCACAGGTGCGGCCTCGCAGCGGGCTTGCGCTGAAAAACGGCATAACAGTTCTGAATTCGCCGGGCACGATCGACAGCGATTATCGCAACGAAGTCGGCGTTATACTGACTAACTTCGGTGGTGAACAGTTTTTGGTCGAACGGGGGATGCGCATAGCTCAGATGGTTATCGCTCGTACCTGCCGGGCCGATCTGGTCGAGGTGGAACGGCTGGACGATACCGAACGCGGACTCGGCGGTTTCGGATCTACCAGCCTGTAACCCGGACAAGCCGGAATCTTGAATGAGGAATGTGGAATGTGAAATAATGTGGAATGAGGAATGAGAAATGAGGAATGAGGGAAAAATGCCGTAAATACCAACTCCTCATTCCACATTGCCGTTGCCGTTGATTCCTAATTCCACATTTCTAATTCTTAATTGCCGTCCCGCCGTTGCCGGTAATTCCTCATTCCTAATTTCTAATTCCTAATTTTTTATTTCAACGACACTTACAGCGTCTCAAATTAATCTATTTGCCAATAAAACAAGATAATTACAAATAAGATACTAATTACCCCCCAGTATCCGATCCAGATCCACGTATTTTTCAACCAGCTGCCTTGTGGTTTCCAGTTTCTCGCTGTCTTCCGGCGCTATCTTGGCCACAAGTTCTTTCACTGCATAGGCTGCGGTGGCGGTATCTTCTTTGGAAAGCAGGACCGGCACGTCGACCTGGCAAAGCAGGTTCACTATGCTCAGGTGCGGCATCAGGCCTCCGGTCAGCAGCAGTCCGGATATTTTTGAAGTACCTGCATTTTTTTGCATAAGGTGGGCATTTATGGAAGTCACGATGTTATCCACCCTGTCGCCTGGCACGATTACAAGACATCCCTCTCCCAGGTAACTTACCATGTTTTGCGGTTCCATTGCAGCCACTATGGAATTTTTTATTCTGTTGCCGGTGAAATTCTCCCCGCTCAGTATTTCCAGCCCCAGTTCATTTTTCACCAGCTCAACTGTAGGGTATGTCAAATCCGCTCTGTAAGGTATTATACCGAGGCAATTGACACCTATGTTTTCAAGACCCCGCCCGAGTATCCGCTTTACCTTATCGTATTTGTCTTCATAAACCTTGTTTATGACCGTGCCGAGGCACTTGACGTCGTTTTGCCTGAACAGTGCTTCATTCAGGGATATTTCATCTATACAGCGTCCTATACCGCCCCTGGCGGCGATAATGCAATCGGCTCCGAGCAGGCGCGCCACGACGGCGTTGGAAGCATCGATTACCGAGCCTACGCCGGCGTGCCCTGTGCCTTCGATAACCGCCACATCGCATCCCTCGGATATTTGCCTGAAGGCCCTTTTTATCGGTCCAAGGATGCTTTCACGATTCCGATTGAATATATACTGTTCGGTGAAACCTCTGGGTATGGTGATGGGGCTGATGCCGGCTATATCTCCGGCCGCGTTCAGGGCTTTCTTGAAAAGAAGGGCGTCTTCATCCACGCGTGTTCCGTCTTTGAGCATGTAACGTTGTCCGACCGGTTTCATAAAACATGCCTTCAGCCCTCGTTTTCTGGCCGCAAGAAACAGCCCAACCGATAATGTGGTTTTGCCGTCGTGTTGCTGGGTGGCGGCTATATACAGTTTTTTCATATTTTTTCTCCTTCCATCACTGAGACAAGTTTCTCGGCGCACACTATCAGGCTTTCCACGCTCAGCAGGTCCAGTGCGTTGTCTGAGAACAGCATATTGCAGGAGCTGGGGAAATCTTCATCGGCTTCATACCTTACGACCTGCATTTCAAAAAGCGGGAAAAATCTGAACATGAACCGTTTCGGCGCGTTGCCCGCGTTTTCGCCGCCCGCCCTCCGTGCCGCCTGCAAAAAACTTTTTTCAGAGTCCCCGGCGCCGTGGGCGAGTCTTTGCAGCACGCGCCCGCGGTATGGCTTGAGGTAGCCCCGCGCCTCCGGGAAATCTGCAAAAGATACGAATTTTGAGGGTCGGCGGGGATTGCGTGCCGACAGGTAGTCGAGTATCAATATCTGGTAAGTTAACGACGGTTCGTGAGCGTCAGGAACCACGGAGATTCTGAACGGACAAAGTTCGACCACGCATCCGCGTCCCAGCAATTGCAGGGTAAAAGCACTTTCGGATTCAACTTCAGCTCCAAGTTTTTTCAGAATACCGATATCAAGGTCGGCTTTGAAGTCGGCAAGTTTTTTGTCTCTGGCGATTTTATAGGGGGTCTTTTTCATATTTCGCGTTCTGAAGGTTGCAATCAGGCAGTTAAATTTTCGACGCAGATTCAATTATATTCTAGCCCGCATATTTCATAAACCAACGACATTAATTAAAATAACGGCTTTATAATCAGCATGTTAAGCAGCTTTTCCCGGGCAGTCAGGATCACACGGTGTGCACCTGAACTGCTCGCACGACGGTTTACCTGCCTGCAGCAGGCAGGCCCTACGGGCGCATTCCCAGCGGCGCATCTGCTTCAGAAATCTTCACTTGCAGTATACGAATACAGCGGCGTTTGATTTCTTCGCAGCTGCGCCGCCTGCCTGCTGCAGGCAGGCTGGAAACGCGTTAAATAAGCGGGCTAGGACAAAAGCCGCCGGATGGTTTTGGCGGAGTTTTCAGCCATATCTCCCTGTTTTACACCCAGCTCGAGTGCCCGCAGGGCCAATGCTTTATATGCGGGCATTGCGGCGGGGCAGTGTTTGCGAATATGTTCAAGGTGCATCTTTACGGTCTCGCAGTCGCCCCTTGCAAACGGCCCGGTCAGCGCTTCGACAGTGCCGAGATTTCTAATGTTCTCTGCCGTGCCCTGAAAAAGCCGGAACATTGCCGGCCGTGCCTCTTCCTCTTTCAGACCCGCCGCCCGTTCGAGTTCCAGTGCTATGTCCTGGAGCGCCACCAAAAAGTTTGATGCCATGACCGCACCGGCATGATAAAGAGGTTTTTTATCGGTCGCCACATTCATAGCATGCATTCCCAGATCTTCGGCCACTTTGTAAAGGATTTTACGTGCCGGTTCTTGTCCTTCTATGCAACAGCAGGAGCCCGGCAAAATCTTCGTAGCCTGCCGGGTGTCTGCAAAAGACTGCAGCGGGTGTATGCTGCCCGTGTATGCGCCGCAGGTGCGTGCCGGCGCAAGCACGGAAGATGTGAGCATGCCGCTGCAATGTGCGACGACCGAACCGGCTGAAAAAGCCTTGCGGCGGGCCACGTTCTCGCAGACTCCGGCTATGGCGTCATCGGGGGTGGTTATCAGCACCAGGTCGCTTTTTTTTGTGACATATTTTGGCTCTGTCGTAGCATGCCCGCCGCCGATCGCCTCGCACACCCGGCTTGCACCGGCGGCGTTTCGGCCAATAGCCCCGACGAAGCGCCAGCCTGCCTTTTTCAGGAGTATGGCAAGCGCGGTGCCGAGTCGCCCGGGGCCTATAATGCAAAAGCCCTTTTTTCCATCGTTTTGGTTACGGGTGCGATTCATATCTGATACGTCATTCCAAATTGGTGTGCATTTCCTGGAGACGACCGGGTGGGATACCCTCGTGGTTCAGCATATAGTTAATCAAGGCGTCGAAATACAGCAGCAGCGCTTCTTCAAAAAGCGTGTTGTTGTAAGGACCTATTACGTAGCGGTGGCTTTCTTTGACATCTCCTCCCTGCACCGGGACAAGTATTATGTGGTCGGATGTCTCGGCCAGAGGCGATGAGGCGTCCGCGGTTACTGCCACCACGTCGGCGCCGGAATTGTTAGAGATTCTCGCCAGTTCAGTCGTTGTTACCGTCTGGCCGGAGCATGAAACCGCGACCATCAGATCTTTGGGGCCTATGCGCGGGCAGGTTGCTTCGCCGGGCACATGCACGGTAAATCCCATCTGCATCAGTCGCATGGCCAGGCAGGATGCGATATATCCGGAGCGTCCTTTTCCGCTGACAAAGACCGCATCGGCGTCGAGAATCAGGCGCATTAATTCCTGCGGCGCATCTTCGTCCATCCTGTGCATCAGGTCGTTTATTTCCTCAAGCCGCTTATGGAGCGTATCGAGCACTCCGTTGCTATTTTCTTTCATTTTTTCCTTTCCCGGGCTTTTCCCATCGCATCAGTTCCGATATTTCTCCGAGTGTACTTCCGCGTTCTATCTCTGACATCTCCCTGTTTTCCCTTTCAACCACCGATTGCGCGCGGTTGGCGACTTCCACGATTTTCTCCTGCGGAACGACTACAAGCCCATCGTCGTCACCGACTATCCAGTCGCCGGTGCGAATATAGCAGCCACCGATATTTATGGGAACTCCGATCATGCCCTGTCCTTTCGGTTCGCCGGCAACCGGTGTGATGGACGAGGCAAAAGCGGGGAATTTCATCTTTTTGATATTCATTGTGTCCCTTATGGCCCCGTGGATGACCACGCCGCCCAATTTGCGCTGTATAGCGCTCATAGTGGCTTTTTCCCCCCATACGGCCGGCGGCCTTCCGCCCGAGTCGATGACCAGAACCTGCCCCGGTTCGGCATGGTCGATTGCTTCCACGGGCTTCGCCCAGTCGCCCGGATATGTCCAGACGGTGAGCGCAGGTCCCGCCATGCGGGCGTCGTCCACCACCGGTCGCAGTCCTTCGACGGCGCCGGAGTTGTGAAGCGCTTCGGTAAGGTCGGCCGCGGAAGTTTTGGCCAGCACGCCGGCGATGTCTTTTATGCCGGCTCTTTTAAACAATTCCGTTTCTTTTGGTACGCCGGTATCTATAGCTTTTTTTATCTCAGCTGCGGCTTTTAGCGCGTTGGGTGCTTTTGTTATGGCTCCGCCCACTATTACAATCGATGCGCCGGCTTCTGTGGCCAGCGGCGCGGTTTCAGAGTTAATGCCTCCGGCTACAGCGACCGGGATTGAAATCGCATCAGAGACGGTTCTGAGCAGTTTGAAAGGGGATTCGCCCCTCATCTGCTGGTCTATGGGCGTATGCACGCATATCGAGTGAGCGCCGAGCTGCTGCGCTTCCACCGCACGTTTTACCATCGCCGGTTCGTCGCTAAGACCTACCAGGTCCACGCAAATGCCGGCATCGTAGCGCCTGGCGGCATCCACGCACTCGGCTACGGTGGAGTCAGATGCTGCGCCGAGTACATGTATAATATCCGCGCCCGCCTTGGCGGCAGTTTCGGTCTCCACGCGTCCGGCGTCCATGACCTTCATATCGGCCGCTATGACGGCCTCTGGAAACTCCTGGCGCAGCCGTCTTACGGCTTCAAGCCCCTCGCTTTTGATTAGCGGGGTGCCGGCTTCAATTATATCCACACCGCCGCC
>PWZK01000366.1 GCA_003567495.1 Candidatus Brocadiaceae bacterium | reverse complement strand
CGTTGGTAGAGTTTTCGGATGCTGAAATAGCCGAGACCCGCGAGCTGTCGGAAAACATTTATATAGACATGGATTCAAAGAACAATATTGTCAGCATGACGATCGAACATGCCAGGACGGTAGCTCACTTGCCGGATATCGCTTACCAGCAGTTTGACAGGGAAGAAGTCACGACATCATAACGACAGCTCATTTTGCTTTCCCGATACTGCAATAATATCCTGGTGCACGACAGGTTGAAAACTCACTTCTTCTCTGTCACATTTCATTCTCGCACCTCGTTTTCCTTCAGATAATCCCTGGTTGCCTTTCTGCTGAAGAAATTCCGTTGTTTTATTCATCATTTTCCGCCTTTTTGCCACGGATGCGCCTTACTTCACGATCGAAATCAGAAATAAATTCCCGATCCTGTTCTATGCGATACGTGTAGTATTCCTGTTCGGCCTTTATTTTGGCCTCTATAGCGCTCACTTTTCCCTTTGACGCAAAGACGCGAAGGTGCAGAGGCGCGGGGAATATAACTGTTTTGCCTGGCGTCCTGGCGACTTTGCGTTGTTTTCTTTCATACCGTGACCTCTTCTGCAAACATTTCGTCACACGACACGCAACATCATATTCTGTTTCCTGCCACCGAAAAAGTCCGCACCCGGCATAGATAACTGACCGTCAGGGGACGGCCCCAAAACGCTTAAAACCGTTTTTTGCCCTGGTAAATCGCGTGCAAGGGGTGTTTAGCTGGTGTAAATCGTTATTATCTCTTTCTTATTCATCACCTTATCGAGGGCCGCCCCCGGCCAAGAGGAGCCGGATAAGCAAGCGCAAGTTCAGCAAGGGCGAGCGTTCCATATCGTAATTTTGTCGAAATTTTGATTTTGCGCTATTTTCCATTAAAGCAAATTAAATTCATCTGCTCTATTATCAAGCTGTTATGTTAGTCATTGCTGAAGGTTTATGGCGGATTTTAGTTAATTCTCTTGATCTTGACCGAATAATGGCCGTCTGTTTTCTTAACCTCAAGCACTTCCTGACCCTGGCTGGTAAAACTTTTCGGGACATTTTTCACCGGCTCGCCTCCGTCGAGCAGCACCTCAAGCGTTTCGCCCACCCCGACTTTTTCCAGTTCCAGTTTTGCCTTCACGAAATTTATCGGGCAGGCCACACCGCGCAGGTCGGCGGTCCTGTCGCGGCTTTCAGCGTCCGGCCCGGGGGCCGTGGATTGCTTCCAAGGCTCGATACCGAATTTCAGGTCGGCGTTCAGCGAACGGTACAGTTCGCCCACCCTATCGGCCAGTCTTTCCGTAACCCCGGCCATATCCGCCATGGAATCCCTGTCGCCCATGCGCCAGTCCACGGCGGCATCAAGCAATTCCCCGGTTTCTGGCGCGACCCAGCCGGGTGAGAGGAGGTGTCGACGGAAAGATTCAAAAATTTCCCTGTCCTTCTGCGGCTCTTCGCCGTAAATGATAAGCAGCGCCCTTGAAGCCGAAAGGATCGCTTCGTACAATTTTTTGTCGTCCCCTTCTTTCTGGCCGCTTTCGAGTGCATCCCGGGCGGCATCGATGTCAACTTCGATTACGTCCATAACGCCGGCTCCGCACTCGCCAGGTCCACGGCCGGCGAGCGTAAACGGTTCATCGCTGCCCCAGTCATAAAAATAACCCTCCGGCATATTCGCCGAAAAATCCCCGTTCTGCGCCACGAGCTGCCTGATAAGATTCAAATCGGGTTTTCCGCTACGGAACGTTTCGGCCAGAATATCGGGAACGGCTCCGGCCGGCACCGTGCCGATCCTCTCCGCCAGCCTGGCTTCTCCCTCCGCGGTTTTCCCCCCGATAAGAACATCGTAGGAAGGCATAAGCCGTTCGCCCACCCGCTTCGCACGGCCCTGAAAGCCGACGGCGGCGATGCAGTGATTGGCGCAGGAGTTGGGGCACCCGCTTATCCTGATGGGAACGTCCGGCAGAACTCCCTTTTCATTCAACCTCTTCCTGACCTCAGTGGCCAGTCCCTGTGACAGGCACAGTCCCAGCTTGCAGGTCGCCGCGCCGGTGCAGGCGACTATATCGCCTATCGCCTTGCGACTTACGTCAATACTCAGGGTCTTCAGCTTCTCGCAGGCTGATTTCAGCTGATCAGCCGGGATAGATGTTATCATGAGGTTCTGAAGCTGGGTCGTCCTTACATACCCCTGGCTGTGTTCTTCCGCTATATCCGCGACTTTCCGCAGGTCACCGGCCGGTATGTCGCCGAGATGCAGGTGGAGCCTGATAGTAAAGAGGCCCTCTTTCTTTTCGGGGAGTATTTCCAGGTAACGGTCATCGGGCGCTGCGGGGGCTGTGCCGTGCGGGGCGTCGGCTCCTTTTATCCGCCTGATTGATGGCACTTCGCCTTTTAATCCATTTTTTTCAATTTCTTCGCGCTCCTGACGGTAGAGACGCAAAAACTCCTCTTCCCCAAGCCTTCTGACCACGTAGCGCAGCCGGGCCCTGTGTTTGTTGGAGCGGTCGCCGTGCCGGTCAAAAAGGTTTTTAACGGTCTGAGCGACGGCGAAGATTTCATCTTCCGGGGCGAAATCCTCCAGTTTAACGGCCGTGTCGGGGTTACTGCCCAGCCCGCCCGCGCCATAGACGGCAAAGCCTTTTTTGCCGTCGCGGATATGAGCAAAAAATCCGAGGTCGGCCACAGAAGCCAGGGCGCAGTCCCTGGCGCAACCGGAGAAGACGATCTTGTATTTTCTGGGCAGGTTGAAGGAATCTCTGCTCCCCAGCAGGTATTCGGCCAGGGCGATCGCGTGGGGGGCTACGTCGAAAACTTCCTCGGGGCAGAGACCCGCCCGTGGGCAGGCGGTGATGTTGCGCACCGTATTGCCGCCGCCGCCCCTGGGGGAGAGGCCCTCCTCCAGCAGCCCTTCCAGCACGTCGGCGGTGTCTTCGATCTTTAGTTCATGAATCTGCAGATCCTGTCTGGTGGTGACGTGGACGCTGGAGCTTCCGTATCGCTCGCTGAGCCCGGCGATTTTTCGCAGTTGCCGCGGCACACTGAGCCCGGCTCCGATGCGGACCCTTGCCATGTAGCGGCCGGTGCCTCGCTGAGCGTAAATCCCCATCGGCACCCGGTAGGCTTTAAACGCGATCTCCGTGGAACGTCCGTCGAGAAAGTCCCCGAGTTTGTTTCTGTAATTTCCCGTATCTTCTTTGACGGGCTGCGGAATCTGCAACAATTCTTTATTCATGTTGACCTCGTATGATTTTCACTTCCACTTCGTCAATCTCACCATCGTCGATAAGAAAACCCCTGATATCGGGTTTGCTTTGGTCCATCAGCGACAATATAACATACACGGCGCCGGGTGTGAGGGCCAGGCGAATGTCTTCTTCGGAGGGCCGGGCCGGCGTCTCCGGGTGGCTGTGTGCAATGGCCAGCATCTGCATATTATTATTGCGTATATCCTTGACCGCTGCAAACTGTTCCTTTGGCTGCATCATGAAGTGGTCGCTGCTTGCATCGACATTTGTCATGCGGTAGAACTTCTCCACCGTCCCGCCGCTGCCTGCGAGGATGCCGCAGGCCTCTATGGGGGCCTCTTCTGCCGCCTGCACCGCCATATCCTCAAAAATGTTTTCAGGTATTTTCAGCATTTTACAGTTCACAAACCTCCTGTTCTTCCTCTTTCAGTTCCGTGACAGTCGGGTTCTCTCCGCACAGGGGGCAGCCGGGGCTGCGTTTGAGTATCACCCTGCGAAACTGCATCTTCAGCGCATTGTATGTCAGAAGGCAGTCGGTAAGCAGGTCTCCTTTTTGCAGGAGATATTTTATTGTTTCGGTGGCCTGCAGGGATCCTATCACGCCGGCCAGCACTCCCAGAACTCCGGCCTGGGAGCAGGAGGGCACGGCATTGGAGGGGGGCGGAGAGTTGAAGACGCAGCGATAGCATGCCGACTCGCCCGGCAGTATCGTCATCAGCTGACCGTCAAAGCGCAAAATGCCCGCATGGGAGAAGGGCTTCCGCGCAAAATAACAGGCGTCGTTGATGAGAAATTTGGCCGGAAAGTTATCCGTGCCGTCCAAGACGAAATCGTAGTCGCTGATTATTCCGGAGATATTATCGGCATTAAGCCGCGTGTCATAGGTGCTGACGGTGATGTCGGGGTTAATGGCCCTCATTTTTTCAGCGGCTGATTTTACCTTTTCACGGCCGAGATCATCGGTATGATGGACCACCTGTCTTTGCAGATTGGTCATATCAACTCGGTCGCCGTCGGCAATGCCGATAGTGCCGATGCCTGCGGCCGCAAGATACAGGGCGGCCGGCGCGCCAAGGCCGCCCGCTCCGATCAGGAGCACTTTTGATGAAAGGAGTTTTTCCTGGCCTGCGCCGCCGACCTCTTCGAGTATGATATGGCGGCTGTATCGCTCAATCTGTTTTTCAGTTAGATCCACGTCCTCCTCCCATAAAATACAGGAATTCAACCTCATCTCCGTCATTTACTTCAGTATCGTCGAACTCGGTCCTTTTAAGGATTTGACCGTTAAGCTCAACAGATACCATCTCGGGCATTTTAACGTCTTGCTCTTTCAGCAGTTCCGTTACGGTCATTTCTGCTGCCTCCAGCACAGCTTTTTCGCCGTTTACAGTTAGATTCATAATATCACCTCTTATTTTTAAAAACACTTAAACGCTTAAATTTGACAGGAAATTGTCGATATACTCAAAAAAAGTGAAGTCGTTTGCCGTAAGCCGTTTGTCTTTTGCCTTTGCCGTTTTATTAATTCTTTTTCAAGCTTCGTCTTGAAAAAGAATTAGAGCATTGGTGAAATCGTCTTTTATATCCTCAACACTCTCGATTCCCACGGAGACGCGAACCATATCTTCGCCAACGCCCATTTTTTGCCTTTCCTCCATGCCGAACTCATGGAATATCGTCGAGGCCGGATGGATAACGAGCGTTTTTACATCGCCCAGGTTGGTGGTGTTCAGGGCCAGCTCGGTCGCATCGATAAACCGGAAAGCTTTTTCTTTGCTTCCGGTTCCAAAAGTGAGCAGACCGCCTCCAAGGCCGCCAAATATCCTGTCAACCCGAGTTTTAAACCGGCTGTCCTCCAGTGCCGGGTAATTCACCCATGAAATCTGAGGGTGTCTTTGAAGATATTTTGCCAGTTCGGCGGCATTTTCGCAAATGATTTTCATTCTCGCCGGGAGTGTCTCCAGTCCCTGCAGCATAAGGAACGAATTCATCGGGGCGGGGCATCCTCCGAGATCGCGATAAATAAGGTTCCGGAGATGCCAGAGGAAAGCCAGCTGCCCGCGGGTTTGCGACAGGCGTCGAATATCTTCAAATATTCCCCCGTGCCAGTTGTAATTGCCGCAGTCGATAATGGCGCCCCCGATGGCGGTGCCGTGGCCGTTTATAAATTTTGAGGTGGAATGCACGACGATATCCGCTCCCAGGTCTCCCGGCCTGACGAGCATGGGCGTGGCGGCGGTGTTATCGACCACAAACGGTATATTTTTTTCGTGCGCCGCCTCGGCCAGCGCGGGGATATCCGGCACCTCCATTCCGGGATTGCCAATCGATTCGACGAAAAGAAGTCTGGTTTTATCCGTGATCCTGTAGCACGCATCATCGGTTTCAGCCGGGTCAAAAAGCCTGGTTTCTATGCCGAAACGTTTAAGGGTATTGCAGAACAGGGAAGTAGTGCCTCCGAATATTCCCTTTGCAGCAAGTATCTCATCGCCCGTTTTCAGCAGTCCCATCGCAACCGAAGAGATAGCCGCCATTCCGCTCGAGGTGGCAATGCACCCGATGCCGTTTTCCAGGTGTGTAAGCCTGGCCTCGAGCGCGGCATTGGTGGGATTGCCCAGTCTGCTGTAGATATAGCCGGGGCCTTTCCCCTCGAAGGCGTCGGCCAGCTCCCGCGCCGTATCGTAGGCAAAGGCTACTGACTGGCAGACAGGGGGGACGGTTGCCCCCGATATGCCTGAAGTCAGCCCCGCATGTATTGATTGTGTATCTTTTTTCATATTACAGGTAATATTCGAGCAAATATTTCTTTTTGGCCAGCATTGTTTTTATTTTCTGGATTCCCTCTCTCGCATCATCAAGGTTCTCGACCCGAAGGTCCGTTTTGTCTTTCGAAAGGTTACCTTCTCCGATGCTTACTGTCAAACAGTCATTGGGTTGATTCAGTTGTGTTATCATCTCCAGTTCATAATCATCCATATCGCTTACCGTTGCGATGAGAATAAGCCCCGCATCGGTGAACAGGTGCGATATCTCGCCAAGCCTCCTTATGTATTCGTCACGGTCGGCCGAGGTGTCGATATCCGAACCAAGCTCCAGCAGGCTGTTGGAAAGCCCCAGATAGTAGACGAACTTACCGCTGGTAAAAAGGTTTTCTTCAAGCGATTTGGCCAGGCTTTCTTTATCGATATCCGCCGGGCCGCAGATAAGAACGAGCGTAGAGCCCTGGCCGTACCTTTGTGCTCTCATGGAAGGGTTAATCCGGCTTCTTTCCCAGTTTTTCTCGCGTGCCCTGACACGTTCGCTCAGCATGTTGGTTTCGCTTTCCGCCGCCTCCAGCACTACGCCGCCACCGGCTATTTCGTAGTTATCGACAATTACGAACCGGCTGGTCTGTGCTATTTCGTGGTTCGGGTCGAAAGCAACGGGTTTTAGCGTCTCCAGGATACATTCGGCAACGTCATGACGCTCGATCTGGCGCCGGTTTGAGTCGGTGGTCAGCTCCGAGGCATCCAGAACCGTTTTAACTTCTCTGAGCCAGACGGGCACGCGGGCCGTGCCTATTTTAAGCTTGTACCGTTTCTTCGGTATCATGGGCCGGCGTCCCATCCAGAATATATTAACTTTTATATGTGTGCCGAGCTCTGCGGTCTTTTCTCCGCTTTTGCACATCAACTCGCCGGGCGTTATATATATCTGCTCGGCCAGGGTTAAACCGGTTGCCTGCCCGGCTTCCGCCTTATGTGGTGGCGATTCATTAAAGGCTTCGATGCTCTTAACCTGTGACTTTTTCCGTGAGGGGAGAAACTCCACTTCATCGGCCACTTCCAGTTCGCCTGTTTCTATCGTGCCGGCAATTATTCTTCGGTTATCACCCTCTTCGGTAAACTTATAAATATCCTGAACCGGCAGTCTCAGGGGAAGATCGATGGGGGAGGGTTCTTTCTTAAAGCCATCCAGAGCCTCCAGCACGCTGGAGCCAGCCCACCATGGGGTTTTCCCCGAACGCTCGGCTATATTAACGCCATCGGTGGCACTTACCGGAATAAATGCAAGTGGCTCGGTGCCGATGGACCTCAGAAACTCGGTGAATTCCGCCCTGATATGCTGGAAGCGTTCTTGTGAATATCCGACCAGGTCCATTTTATTAACGACAACTGCGACCTGATTGACCCCGATCATATTGAGCAGGTAGCCGTGTCGCCGGGAGTTTTCACGTACGCCTTCCTCCGCATCGATTACCAGCAGGGCCGCCTGGGCTCTGGCCGCGCCGGAAACCATGTTTTTCAGGAATTCGATATGGCCCGGTGCGTCGATGATTATGTAATCCCGCCGATCGGATTTGAAAAAACAACGCGCAGAATCGATGGTTATGCCCTGTGCCTGCTCATCTTTCAGGGCATCCAGCAGGAACGCGTATTCAAACGGCTTTGAATTATAGTCGCATTTTGCCTTTACAGCCTCCAGTTTTCCCTCGGGCAGAGAGCCGGTATCGGCCATCAGCCTGCCGATCACCGTGCTCTTCCCGTGATCGACGTGGCCTATTATGGCAACGTTCATCTGCTCGCGGGCGGTCTGACTGGTGTTATATTGTGCTTGCAAATTTTTCATATGGTTTTAGTTTTTTACCGGTTTTTTCTGCTTTTTTATCTTTTTCAATCGGTGATGGATGCAGCTGTTCTATGGAATCGGTATTCGACACAGACTACCCCTAACTAAAGTAAAAGTTTTTTGTCAAGCTTTTTTTCTGCTTTTTTATCTCTTTCAATCGGTGATGGATGCAGCTGTTCTATGGAATCGGTATTCGACACAGACTACCCTTAACTAAAGTAAAAGTTTTTTGTCAAGCTTTTTTTCAAAAAAGCTTGTTACATATATCCTTCGCGGCGCAGCGTCTCGAGGCCTGCTCCGCATTTTTCATCCTGTTGTCTTCCGGAGCGTTCCGCCACGTTGGAGAATTTACCGCTGCGGAGTTCCTCGATTATTTCTCTGGCGTTTTTTGCCGTTGATTCGACGGGCCGGGTGCACGGATAGCAGCCAAGAGACCGATATCTTTTCCCTTCGCCCTGGTCAAAGTACAGATCGACAATCGGGATGTTTTCTTTGTCGATATATTCCCATATGTTAAGTTCGGTCCAGTCCAGAAGCGGGTGGATTCTCACATGAGTGCCCGGTGCGAAATCGGTCTTGAACTGATTCCAGAGTTCCGGGGGCTGATCGCCCACATTCCAATCGTTGTGTTCTCCGCGGGGAGAAAAATACCTTTCTTTGCTGCGGCTACCCTCCTCATCCGACCTTGCGCCGACGATCACGCCGGTGAAGGATTCGCCGTTTTCCTCTTTTCCATACTCGCCCGTCTCCCGGTTAAGCACCCATCTTGGCCATTCTCCGCTCAGCGTATGTTTCAGGGCTTCGCTTTTCAGCGACGCGCAGCACTGCAGTCGCGTTAGTTTCGCGTCCGGGAATGTCTCTTTGTTCTGCAGAGCCTCCGCATTTTGTCCCACTATCATGTTAAGTTTCATTTCCCGGGCAAAAATATTATTCTTCAAGTGAAATCGTGAATCGAGGAATTTGCGCTGTAACGTTTTTTGCGCGTGCCTGGGCGAAAATTATTCGGAGGTCCACCCCGATCCCTGAGTCCTCTTGGCGGAAATTCTTTTTTTCCCTGCCTGACGGCAGGCAAGGCTTCGGAAAGGATTCAGGAAGGGTTTGGACGGCAAAATTAGCTTTCAAGACACATCCTCTCCGGCCTTTGCATAACACTTCCTGATTTGCGGTTAGCCCGCATATTTCATAAACCAACGGCAGGGGCTTATATAAAGGATTTATGTTCAGCATGTTAAATAGCGTTTTTAGGGCAACTCTGATTTTACAGTGTGTACCTGAGCTCCGCAAACGACGGTTTACCTGCCTGCAGCAGGCAGGCCCTTCGGGTGCGTCTCCAGCCTGCCTGCTGCAGGCAGGCGGCACCTACTTTTTTGAAAAAAAGTAGGACAAAAAACTTTAAAGTTGTTCTTCGTGTTCTCTGTAGAGAATAGCCGTACGTTGTAGTCGTTAGACGTTTTATATAATTCTT
>PWZK01000133.1 GCA_003567495.1 Candidatus Brocadiaceae bacterium | reverse complement strand
TATGTGGGTGTGGGCTTCAGCCAGTTTTTCCAGGTTTTTTTTCAGTACATTACATTTGCGGATGTATGGCGGTCTATGGTGAAATCATTGTGTTTTGGTGTTATAATAGCAACAGCGGGTTGCTATTTCGGATTCAAAACTACGGGCGGCGCCGAGGGTGTGGGACGCAGCACCACGGCGAGCGTTGTATGGGCCCTTTTAAGTGTACTGGTGGCGGATTATTTTATTGAGAGGATTCTGCTCGGTTTGTAATCGATAAAAGGAGGGAAATCATGTCAACGGTTAAAGTACTGATCGGATTTTTGTTGTTGGGCGCACTGATTATATTTGCTCTGGCAACCTTCTATATCGAAAACTGGCAGTTTTACGTGCAGGAGGGATACAGATTAAATGCGCGTTTTTCTCGTGCGCTTGAGTTGAAAGCCGGGGATGAAGTCAGGATCGCGGGTGTGGAAGTAGGCAGAGTCCACAGCATCTCTGTCGACCCGCGTCTTGAAAAGCCGGTCAAGGTTAACCTCTGGATAAGGAAAGATACCGATATCAGAGAGGCCGATGTAGCTCACGTTAGAATGAGGAGCATTTTCGGCGGTAGTTTCCTGGAGATAGTCCGGATCGATCAGGATGCGCGGGTTCTGGGCGATGGAGACAGTATAGAAGAAACCAGGTCGGGCAGGGGGGTGGCGGAGATCGTAGAGAAGAGCGATGAAGTGCTTGACGAGATGCTGGCCGCGATAAGTGATTCGCGCGGCGCGTTGAGAAATATAGCTTCAATAAGCGAGCGTTTGGAAAGGGGCGAGGGCACGATAGGCAGGCTGCTTGCCGACGAAGATGCTTATGACGAGCTGATGGCGGCGTTTGGGGATGCCAATCGGGTCCTCAAGGATGTAGCGACGTTGACCGACGGGCTCAGGGAAGGAAGGGGGCTGGCCGGCCGATTTCTGACCGATGACGAGCTGGCGGAGCGTTTTGATAGCGCAGTGGCAGATGTGGGCAGGTTTTCCGCCGTGCTGGGGGAAATGTCCGATGATTTCCGGCATAGTTCACTGGGCCGGCTGGCCTCGGATGATGAACTTTACGTGAAACTCACTCGCACGCTGGAGGGATTGGAAGACACCATGAGTGCGGTCTCGGAGAGCAGGGGCACGGTGGGGATGCTGGTAAACGACCCCGAACTTTATCTGAAGCTGAATGCAACGGTAGATGGCGTGCAGGAAATTATCAACGAATATCGCGAGCAGTCGCCCATTCTGACCTTCACGGGCGCTGTTTTCGGGGCTTTGTGACATATTAGGCAGCTGTAAGCCCCAGTGAACTTCCTGCCCGCAGCAGGCAGGTGTTTGTGTTTTGAGCTATGCTGCAATAATCGGAATCGACCGTGATCCGTCAAAGCAGGGTCGGCATTGAGGCAGGCGGTTCACTGAATATATACAGATAATTACACAAGAGTTGCTAAAAAAATTTCCTGGAGGTAAAAAAAATGGGTTTAAGGATTGCGGGCAAAGTGGTGTGCGGGAGTCTTTGCATACTTTTTCTGTTGCTGGCGCTGATCTGGATTTTTCCAAAGGATCAGGAGCATATTCTGCGTGCGGTGGTCTTTGCGATACTGTCACATACTTCGGCAACATGTTATCGCTATTTCGAGTACTAACCCGCATATTTCATAAACCAACGGCATGAAATAGTATAACAACATGGCAATCAATATGTTAAGCAGCGTTTTCTGGGTAGCGAGGATTTAACAGTGTGTACCTGAGCTTTTAAAACGGCGGTTTACCCTACGGGCGCATTCCCAGCCTGCCTGCTGCAGGCAGGCGGCGCATCTGCTTTGTCAGGCTGCGCTTCGCGTATATGAATACAGCGGCGCTTGCCTTTCGCGCAGCTGCACCGCTGGAAACGCGTGAAATAAGCGGGCTAATGGTCACGGGTAAGTTCTCAGTGAGCCCCGTATCGTAAAAGAATGAATATCCAATATCCAATACCCAACACCCAATATCCAATGACAAAGGAACTAATTCTTTTTCAAGACTTCGCTTGAAAAAGAATTAATAAAACGACAACGGCAACCACGGCAACGACAACGGCAACGGCTACGGAAATGCCAAAAAAATGTTGCAGGTTTGTCTTTAGGCCCGAAGGGCCGTCTGATTCATAGCCCGGGGCGCAAGCCCCGGGGAAAGGGTGCAAAAACAGACAAGAGCCCCGTAGGGGCGATTCAGGGCGAGATAGTGGGGTTAGCTATTAGATTCACTGTAAATCCTCAGTAAACCCCGTTCAGATTGAAAACTATGCAGCAATCCCAGAAATCGTGAGCCGACGGGGTTTACTGAATATTTACAAAAAGATTTAAGGGAAGGGGTTCACTGAATACTTACAATATGTCGTTGTTTCTATCGAGCGCTTCCAAAACAGCGTCGATGTGCTCGTATCGCTGCCGGGGGTCCTTGCGCAGGCAGCGTGGGATAATTCCTGCGATCACAGGGTCTTTGTCTCTGTATTTTTCGGGCACTTCCGGCGGAGGTGCTTCGATATGCTGTCTCATAAGGTCTTTTCGGCGCATATTGCGCGCATTCTCATGGTCACCGGGAATTTTGGCGGTATACGGCAACGACCCTGTGAGCATTTCAAACAGGACTATGCCGAGGCCGTATATGTCGGTCCCGGGGCAAAGCGGCATGCCGGCCACCTGCTCGGGCGCCATGTAGCTCGGTGTACCGCCTTTTTCTTCAAATTTGATATTCTCAGGCACAACGAACCCCAGATCTAACAGCTTGATGCGGCCCGAAGCGCATACTATGACGTTGTCGGAGCACATATCACGGTAGATCATATTCTTAGAATGCATTTCTTTCAACCCCAGGCATAACTGACCGGCCCAGGATCTGAGGTTTCGCTCCAGCCGGCTGTCTTTACATGAGATAAGCTTTTTTAGGGTCACGCCGCGCACGAACTCCTGCACGAGGTAGCGTGCCCCGCTGCGTTCATCGTATTCGGTGCCCGAATCAAGCGTGGCCACCAGGCGGCTGTCTTTGTGCTCTTGTCCGCCCGGGTTCAGCATCATGCCTACCTCGGCCTCCGAGGGTATTTTATATTTTTTCTCAAGTTTCCGTGCCGTGCGGTCGTAGGATTTCATGTAAAGTTTTATAGCTACACGCGCATTGTCGCTTTTTCTCGTAGCTTCCATTACCAGGGACTTCTCACCCGTGTGGATCAGACGTTTTGTATAGTAGCCGCTGAACCTGGATTTTTCTTTCGGAGTTGAAAATATCATGGTGATCACCGTCCCAGTTTTAGAAATCGGTTAACTCGCATATTTCACGCATTCCAGCGGTGCAGATGCGAAGAAATCAAATGTCGTTGGTTTATGAAAAAGCGGGTTAAAATCGGTAGCGCAGCCCGCCGGTGATAAAATTTGACCCGCGGGCGTCGCTGACTATGCCATAAGCCCCCGAGCGGTGATGGATTCGCAGCAACGCTTCCCAGGGCGGCCTTTTTTCCGAGGGCGGAGCGAACGTAATCTCGACCGGCATAAATACCAGCACGTGCGTGGGCCCCCGGTCCGAACGGGTTTCTATCGGCGGCCGTCTGAATGCATAGGAAGGCCCCAGCCCGTAGGAAATCGAGGTGTTTATGTAGCGTTCCCATGGAAATCCCCGCCACCGCAAATTTACTGCCGCGTTGAGCTCGAAATGGTTCTGGAGCCCCGTATGACGTGCGGCGTTAAGCTCCACTTCCACCTCAAGATCGTCAGTTATGTCATGCAAATTGTGGGAAAAACCCATGCCCCAGACGTATGAGCGCCTGAGCCTGGTATTGAACCTGACAATCTCGCCGATCCTGTTATTGCTCCATTTGCCACCATATGCAAAGACGGACCATTGATAGCCGTCGCCTTCCGCCATCGCTTTACTCACAGGCGCCAGAGCGGCAAAAACTACAAATACGATAATTACTCCGCTAAAATGTTTACCATATACGGCCCCAACCACATGTCTTCTCCTTAAACTGTTGTCATTCTAACATTATCTTATCTCCTTGCAAAAAGGGCTTGCCAAAGCCCGGTGTGAGACTCTTGCCGGATAATTGTAGTGCCTGAATCCCTTTTTGTCAATTTATCTTCCCGGTGAGAGAAATCTTTTTGCCAAAAAAACAAGATAATTATAAATAAGCGCCTGGGCACCAGCAGGGCACAAATGCCCACGCACGGGGCTTGAAACTATTATGAGAAATCGTGTAAAATTTACGACTAAGTCCTGTTTCCGGAACTGAAAATCGATATCTGCATACAGAAAAATTGTTGAGAACTAAAAAAATGACAATATTTAATGACAAAGCAAATGACTGGGAAAACCATAAGTTGCCTCATATCAATCGCATGAAGCCCCGTTCTTATTTTATACCATATCCCAGCCAGGAATGTGCCCTCACCTTCGAAAGAGAGCTTTCTGATAGATTTCTTCCGTTAAACGGCATCTGGAAGTTTCTGCACAGTGAGTCGCCCGCACATAGTCCCGACGGTTTTGAGCGGCCGGAGTTTGACGTGAGCAGCTGGGACGATATTCCGGTGCCATATAGTTGGCAGTGTCTGGGTTACGATTATCCCCATTATACCAATTGTCCATACCCATTTCATTTCGATCCGCCCAAAGTCCCTTCCGAAAACCCGACAGGCAACTACAGGCGTGAGTTTTTTGTGCCGGAGAACTGGAGTGACAAACAAATCGTTTTGCATTTCGAAGGAGTGGATTCCGCCTTTCATCTCTGGATAAACGGGCATGCGGTCGGCTTCAGCAAGGGCAGCCGCGTCCCTGCCGAATTTGACATCACGCCTTATCTCACGCCCGGGCAAAACATCCTTGCCGCACGCGTATATCGCTGGTCGGACGGTTCGTACCTGGAGTGTCAGGATATGTGGTGGCTGAGCGGTGTTTTCAGGGATGTGTGGCTTTCAGCCTCTCCCAACACACATATTGATGATATATGTGTCAAAACAGATCTGGACGAGAATTGTCAGGATGCAGAATTGGATTTGACGATCTCTACAGTTAATTCCGGAGAAAGCCCCTCCGGCCCTCTCTCCGTCGAGCTAAAACTCTTCGACCATCTCGGAAACAAAGTTTTGCACCGACAGGGCGAGAGATGTCCGGAAATCCCTCCGAATCAGCAACGTCGCTTAAACTATAAAGAAATAATAAAGAATCCGGCAAGTTGGACCGCGGAGACGCCTTGCCTGTACACGCTGCTGATAACCTTGAGCGACAAAGACGAGATCCTGGAGGTTGTGCCTCAGCGAATCGGGTTTCGCAAAATCGAGATTGAGCGTGCCAGGTTTAAGGTTAACGGAACACCCGTCAAACTCAAAGGTGTGAACCGGCATGACCACCATCCTGACAGGGGAAAAGCCGTATCATACGAGGATATGCGACAGGACGTTCTGCTCATGAAACAACATAACATAAACACTGTAAGAACATCGCATTATCCAAACGATTGCCGTTTTTATGAACTTTGCGATACTTACGGTCTTTACGTTATCGATGAGGCAGATATAGAGACTCACGGGTGCGCAGATGCCGGCGACAGGGACATGATAAGCGATGATCCCGAGTGGGAATCTGCGTATCTGGATCGGATCGAACGAATGATAGAGAGGGACAAAAACCATCCGAGCATAATAATGTGGTCGCTTGGAAATGAAGCCGGCTTCGGGCGAAATCATGTTACTATGACAAACTTCGCAAAGAAGCTTGATCCGACCCGGCCCATACATTACGAGGGCGAAACCGACAGTTCGCGGAAAAAAGAAGAGGGGCCGGGATCTTATAACGTAGACGTTTTCAGCCGTATGTATGCAAGCGTGGAAGAAGTTCGGGAATATGGCGAACGGGAAGACCCCGAAATGCCTTTTGTTCTCTGCGAATACGCTCATGCAATGGGTAACGGGCCGGGCAATCTCAAAGAATACTGGGATTTATTTTATGAATATGAGACCTGTATGGGGGGATGCGTGTGGGACTGGATAGATCAGGGGCTTCGAAAGCGAACTGAAGACGGGCGCGAGTATTTTGCTTATGGCGGTGATTTCGGGGATGAACCGAACGATGCGCAGTTTCTGATCAACGGTCTTATCTTTCCGGACCGCCGTCCGGGCCCGGGTCTTATCGAATACAAGAAAGTTCTTGAACCCGTACATACGGAAAGCCTGGATCTGAAAGAAGGTGTTTTTGAACTGACCAATCGAAATGATTTCCGGCCCCTGAATTATCTTAACGCCTCGTGGGCTGTCAGGGCCGACGGCGAGATAATCTCCGAAGGCGTTGTGGAACTGCCGGAAATAAAAGCACATGATTCCCGGAAAATAACCATCTCCTACGAGCTTCCACGCGACATCGGGGGGGGAGTGGATTGCAGACTTCAGATAGACTACAAGCTGGCGCGCGATGAAGACTGGGCGCAGGCAGGGCATACCGTGGCCAGGGCACAATTCGAGCTTCCTGCAGAGCAAAAAAAGCTTCTCACCCTGTCACCGGATAAAATGCCGCCTTTAACCCTACGGGAATCGCCAGGCGTGTTGACCGTTACGGGCTTGAATTTCAACCTGAGCTTTGATAAAATTGGCGGGCTTATAAGTGAATGGACATATGCGGGCCTGCCGCTTATCCGGAGCGGACCGCTGCTGAATTTTTGGCGTCCGCCTACCGATAACGATGCCAAGCGCATGGCCGTTGAATGGCGAAAAAGCGGACTCCACCGCCTTAAGCATCGAGCAGATTCTTTCGAAGCCCAAAAAATCGGCGAAACGGCGGTCAAAGTTGAAATAGGTTCGCGCATCGGTCCGCCGATTCACCGGCACGCTTTCAACTGCACTTACGAATACACGATTTATGGAAGCGGGGATGTAATGTTGACAGCCGGCGCCATACCTGAGGGCCGGTGGTGCCCGACACTTCCGAGAACGGGGCTCCTTCTTACGCTTCCGGGCGGTATGGACAATGTGCAATGGTATGGCCGGGGGCCGGGCGAATGCTACCGGGATTCAAAACAAGCCGGCCGGATCGCGCTGCATAGATCCTCTGTTGATGATCTTTACACTCCTTACGTCTATCCCCAGGAAAACGGCAACCGAACCGATGTCAGCCGGCTGGCGCTTACTAACGGAACAGGAATGGGTCTTATGGTGGTTGGCTGTCCGCAACTTAACTTTTCCGCTTTGCGTTTTACGATAGAGGACCTTGAAAATGCAAAGCATACCTGCGACCTCACGCCTCGTCCTTTTATTACCCTGACGCTGGACCACGAACACATGGGCCTCGGCTCCGGAAGCTGCGGCCCGGATACGCTTCCGCGTTACCAATTAGAAACGGAACAGTTCAGTTTTTCGATAAGATTGCGTCCGATTTCCTCTGCAGGGACTTCCATTATGGAACTTGCCAGACGGTCTGTCCCACCTGTTTCATAGTGCAAAGATTTGTGCCGGTTTTTCAAGCGCGATGTTTTGAGTGGGTATGTGGTTTGTATAAAACCGCTTAGGGTGCGCTATTGTTTTGGTGTTTTGTTTTGCCTGCGCGATATGTGCTAAGCTTTTAAGAGGCAGGCGGTTCACTGAATATATACTTTACAGGAATATCTGCAATGGCTCGACCAACCTATGCCAGGATAGATCTTGATGCCGTGATTCATAACGTCGGAGCTGTGAAAAGACATACCGGCCGGGGCAAGATCTGCGCCGCAGTCAAAGCCGATGGCTATGGTCACGGGGCGTGCGCCGTTGCGCATGCCATGAGTGCGGCCGGCGTGGACATGTTCGGGGTGGCGATGCCGGAAGAAGCCGTGCAGTTGCGCAGGGCGGGGATCGAGAGCCCCATCGTATTGCTTTCTGCATCGCCGCAAGATGATATAGAAACAATATTGGAGTTCGGCATATCCGCTTGCATAACTGACCTGGAATTCGCAAAAAAAATGTCTGCGGCAGCCCTAAAAACGGGCGTAAAGGGCCATGCTCACATCAATATCGATACCGGTATGGGGCGCGTGGGCCTTCCCTGCAAAAGCGCAGCCCGGGATATTAAAAAAATAATGCAACTGGCCGGATTGCAAATAGACGGAATATTCACCCATTTTGCTTGTTCGGAGGATATGGAGACTTCTTCAAGACAGTTGATGATTTTCCGGAATATTATGGCCGATCTGCAGTCGGCCGGGATAGCTCCGTTGCTCCTCCATGTTGCAAACAGCGCGGCCACGCTCCAAATGCCGGAGGCGCACATGGGTTGCGTTAGGCCCGGGCTGATACTTTACGGTCTCTATCCGCCGGGCGTTGACTCCGGGATTTTAAAACTGAACCCGGTGCTGAGCCTGCACTCTGAGGTGATTTTCTGCAAAAAAGTTTCGGCGGGCACCAGGCTCGGGTACGGGCACACTTTCACCACCGGACGGGACAGCCTGATTGCAACCATTCCTCTGGGCTATCACGACGGGTACGTCAGGCAATATTCCAATACCGGCGAGGTGCTTATCAACGGCTGCCGGGCGCCCGTCGTCGGACGGGTCTGCATGGACCAGACTCTGGTGGACGTGACGGAAGTGCCGGGCGTAGCCGTTGGCGACGAAGCGGTAATTTACGGCAGACAAGGGGAAGAGAGAATTGCCGTGGAAGAGATGGCAATGCGTATAGACCGGATCCCCTATGAATTGACATGTTCAATCGGCAGCAGGGTAAGGCGACGCTATATCCTCAACGGTATGGCAGTGGGCGAAACACCTATGGGGTCTCTGGTGCCGCCGGACGTTCTGAACAACATTTTCGCGGAATCCTCCGAAAGGATGACCGGTCGGACGAAAATTGCTCAGCTCGGTGCAGCCTGACAGGGGTAGCGTAAATCCTCAGCGGACTCCGTCTCCTCGTTGAAAGAAGAAGAACCACAGATGAACACTGATGGGGGAGCTTCACTTACCCTATGGCTTCGCTTCGGCCCCATTCGGGGTTTGTTTTATTGGCAAAAAGATTTAATTGAGACGCTGTAAGTGTTGCTTACATAAAAATTGGGAATTAGAAATTAGGAATCAAAGACAAACGACAAACGACCAATTTCCAATTTCAGGTTAAAAGGGCGGCATTTTTGTTCACCTTGTTTGAAAACACAGCAGATTTTAGCGCCAGCGGCGCGTCATGCTAAAGCCTGTGACGGCGCTAAAGTCCGGCAGGACTGAAGCAGAGTCACAGGACACGCCGCACGCCACAATCGAGCACTGAAAGTGCGGTATAATATCAAGCCTCGCGCATGGTCCAATTACATTTTTATGGCGCCACTGTGCGTGATCGTTTATATCGTCCCTTCAGGACTCCCGTTTGTGCGATC
>PWZK01000079.1 GCA_003567495.1 Candidatus Brocadiaceae bacterium | reverse complement strand
TCAGAGCTTCGGAGAGGGAATCAAATGCCAGCCTGCCGCTGGAACTCTCGAAACCGGCCCTGGCCTCACTGCAGACATCAACTCCGCCTGTAATAGTAAATTCTCCCGAAGCCTCGGCCTCATTCCGGTCACTCTTTCCCTTTCCGTCAAGCCCCACACACAGCAACTTGAGCTTTCCCATCGCAATAATCCTCGATCAAATTTAACTTTTCCCTCAATATTATGCACAACCAAACTTGAAAAATTATAGTGCAAAACGCAAGGCTATAACAATCGCATGGGTTTTGCCGGCATTTTTTACCAGGAGCCGGGCCGAAAAGGAGCGAACACGTAATGAATTGGGCGTTTTGACATCTCCTTATTTGCCGTCCCCTGCAGGGACTCATTTGTTTGACAGATTTTCTTTATACGTTATAATGCAGGCTAACCTGCCTTTCTCACAAGCCTCCAGCCTGCCTGCTGCAGGCAGGTAAACCGCCGTTTTTTAGGTTTAAATACAGAGTGCGATTTTCAAAAGCTACAAAATGTGCTTGTAAGATTAGACATAACAGTCTTTATATTGAATTTTGCCGTTGGTTTATGAAATATGCGGGATATGCTGGTACCGGAGAGGAATACAATGCTTACAAACCCCGAAAAAATTCACGAACTGCTTGAAACGAAAATACTTACCCGAGTCAGCCAGCCCGGACAATATATCGGCAATGAGATCGGCTGCGTAAAAAAAATTGCCGATTCCGCAGAAGTGTCACTGGCTCTCTGTTTTCCGGACACCTACTCAATTGGTATGTCGCACCTGGGCTATCAGATTCTTTACGACATCGTCAACAGTAAAGAATGGGCGATGGCCGAGAGAGCATACGCACCATGGATCGATATGCAGAAGCAAATGCAAGAACACGGCATCCCGCTCTTTACCGTCGAGAGTTTTACCCCCGTGAGAAATTTTGACATTCTTGGATTTACGCTCCAATCTGAGCTTCTCTATTCAAATATTTTGCTTATGCTGGACATGGCCGGCATGGAGCTTCTCGGAAGCGACCGGTCCTGCGAGGATCCGCTTGTAATAGCAGGCGGACCGGGCGCCCTGGCGCCGGAACCGCTCGCTGATTTTATAGATGTTTTTTTTGCGGGGGACGCTGAAGAATCACTCCCCCGATTCCTCAATCTTGTCAGAAAATCAAAAACCGAAGGCGCCGGGCGCGATCAAATCCTGCACGAAGCGGCAAAAACCATAACCGGCATTTACGTGCCGAAACTGTATCGCCCTTTCTACGGCAACGACGGACTGCTCTCCGGGATAGAACCGGTAAAAGACGACCTGCCCGCGCAAGTCAGAGCCGCCGTCTTGAAAGACCTGGACAATGCGCCCTTCCCCGTCACACCGATCGTGCCCAATGTAGAAACCACGCAGGAACGAATAACGCTCGAGATCATGCGCGGCTGCGGGCGCGGGTGCAGATTCTGTCATGCCGGTATGACACACCGGCCGCAGCGTTACAGATCGCCGGACACACTTTTCAAACAGGCCGTAGAATGCTACCAAAATACCGGATACGATGAGATAGCGCTGTGCTCGTTATCCTCGAGCGACTACCCCCACCTGCAGGATTTGCTGAAGAAACTGACCGACTATTTCACCCCTCTGAGCGTAAGCGTGTCGCTGCCGAGTCTCCGCGTCTCGGAGCATATTGAACAACTGGTAGGGCCGCTAAACGCGGTGCGCAAGTCCGGCCTTACACTTGCCCCCGAAGCCGCCACACAAAGACTGCGCGACATTATAAAGAAAAACATCACCGACCGGGACCTCTACGACGGCACTGCCGCGGCGGTGGAAGCCGGCTGGAGAACGATTAAACTTTACTTTATGGTCGGACTGCCGGACGAAGGGGCCGAGGATATCGACGCCATAGGCGCCCTGTGCAACGCCGTGATAGATAATGTCCGTAAGAAAACGGGCAAAAAATCTCTGTCCCTGAACGTAACCGTATCGCCGTTCGTGCCAAAACCCCATACCCCGATGCAGTGGGAGCCAATGCAGACGGTCGACGCCATGGAGAAAAAATGGAAAAAAATACGTATCACCGGCGGAAAGAAGATCAAATTTAAATGGCACAACCCTGAACAATCAATGGTTGAAGCAGTCCTGGCCCGGGGCGACAGACGTGCCGGAGAAGTGCTTCGGGATGCATACATAAAAGGCGCACAGTTCGATGCCTGGAACGACAGTTTTGATTTCAGCATATGGGAGCAAACGCTTAAAGCACATGGAATTCTCAACGACAAAGGACAACCTTCAGACCACCACAACAGCCCATTCCGCTTGCGTACGGAAGAAGAATGCATGCCCTGGGATCATGTAAGCTGTGGAGCTGAAAAAGATTTTCTGCTGAAAGAACGTCGGCGAGCATTTGAAGGAAAAATGAAAAATTCGACGGTGTGAAATTCTCTCCCGGAACTTGATTTAAGATTACGATTTCTTTATAATGATTCTCCTTGATGTGATTTTCTGCCGTGCGGATGTGGCGGAACAGGCAGACGCGCCAGGTTCAGGACCTGGTGGGGCACAAACCCCATGGGAGTTCGAATCTCCCCATCCGCACCACCTTGTGCAAGTATTCACCAAATCGCATCTGCATCACGGGCGGGTTACTGCACCTGTTTATCTGCCAGACTCTCCTTCTCCACACACTGTTTGTGTTTTTCCGTCGCATCGCTATCGCGCAAATCATAAAAATTGCTTATCCAGGAGAAATACTGAATGACAAAGAAAAACTACCGTGTAACTTTTCAGCCGGAGGGCCGGGAAGTGCTCGTTCTGGAGGGCACTGCAATAGTGGAAGCCGCGGGACAGGCGGGCATAACCCTTAACACACCCTGCGGCGGCCAGGGCACGTGCGGTAAATGCCGGGTGATCGTACACGGAGATGCACCGGCGCCCTGCGTGGCTGGAAAAAAACATCTTCAGGCCGACGAGATCAGCCGGGGAATACGCCTGGCCTGCCAGATGCGCGTTGACAGAGACATGACGGTCTCAATACCTGCGGAAACACATTTTTTCGAACAGGTCATCCTTACCGAAGGACGCGACGATCTGCCGCACCACCACGAACCAAACCTGATAAAACGTTTTATGGAACTCGCCCGCCCGGATGAAAACGATCTCAAGAGCGATGTGGACAGAGTGGTTGACCTGATCGCGGAAACGGGCGTTGAAGCCTGGATGGACGTGCCTCTCATGCGAGAGCTTCCTGTTTTGATGCGCGAGTCCGACTTTTCCCTCACCGCAGTAATCGACGGCGATGAAGTAGTGGCGCTTGAGGCCGGCGACACCTCGCACAGCGTTCTTGGCGTAGCGCTTGACATAGGCTCGACCACTATCGCCGGAGTGCTGGTGGACCTTACTACAGGTGAGTCTATGGCCATGGCCGGCCGCACCAATCCGCAGATAAAATACGGCGACGATGTAGTCGGACGCATAAAGTTTGCCGGGGAAAACACAGATGGCCTAAAAAAGCTCCAGCGCTGCGTTATCGATGCTGTCAACGAGATCGTTGTCGAGCTTACCGGGTCGAAGGGACCCGAGCCGCAGCACATTTACGAACTGACGGCCGTGGGCAATACCACCATGAGCCACCTTCTGCTGGGAGTTCCCCCGCAATCCATCGCTCAGGCACCGTATGTATCGGTTTTTCGCAAAGGCACGGATCTAAAGGCACACTCGCTCGGCATAGAAGTAAACCATAACGCCAACCTCCACTTACTGCCTAATGTGGCCGGTTTTGTCGGCAGCGATACGGTCGCGGTTGCCATGGCGTCGCGAATAGACCAGGAAGAAGGAATAACGCTTGCCATAGATATAGGCACCAACGGTGAACTGATAATAGGAAATAAAGACAGACTCATGGTATGTTCGTGCGCCGCCGGGCCGGCTTTCGAAGGCGCACGTATCCGACAGGGCATGAGTGCGGCGAACGGGGCTGTCAACAAGGTAGTGATAAACGAAGGGATAGAAGTCGGTGTGATAGGCGGCGGCGATGCTCGGGGGATCTGCGGCAGCGGATTGCTCGACGCCGTGGCCGTTCTGCTGGATACGGGCCTGATAGACCCTACGGGACGCATACTTACCGGCAGTAAAATCCCGGACAACGTTCCTGAAAAAGTAGCTTCGGCGGTTACCGAACTGGACGGCCGGCCGGCCGTAGTGCTTGCCGAAAACAACGAAAACCACGGCGGAGCCCCGGTGCTGCTTACCCAGAAAGATGTACGCGAGCTGCAACTTGCCAAAGCCGCAATAGCAGCCGCCTTCACGACGCTTACAGGCGTTTTCGGTATAAAACCGGAAAAACTGGACCTGGTCCTGCTGGCCGGCGGCTTCGGCAATTTTATCAGACGATCCAGTGCGAAACGTATCGGTTTGCTCCCGAATATACCCTCGAAAAAAATCGAATCCATAGGAAATGCAGCCCTGGTCGGGGCAAGACGCGCCCTCACGTGCAGATGCTGCCGAGAGCAGGCACAGCTCTTCAGCGACAACATGGAATATGTAGAACTTGCGGGCAGACAGGACTTCCAGCAATACTACATGGAAGAGATGACGTTCCCCGACCCAAATGAGTCGGAATGAGAATCCGAACATGCTATCGCATAACACACTATCTTTTAAGCGTTAACGCGCGGGCAAGAAACCGTACTGACCTTTTTATGGACCGTCTGGTTTTGCTTCCGGCAAAAAAAACAAAATTCAGAACAACCGGGGCCGCCCCAACTACTACGTTTCCGGCCCCAACCGACCCTGCGTCGGTTGAGCCCATGATTAACCACTACGTATGCCGCGCCATTACACACCTGCTGCTTCCCTCACCCCCCCCCCTGTCATTTGACACCGATCCCAAATATATTTTAAAATGTTGGATGATGCAAACAGTTTTGATGTCTTTTATGAATCGCGGTGTTGTTTATGGCGGACGGAGATTCAGCATATGTATAAAACTCTGGCGGAACTCGAAAAAGGTGAAGTAGGTGAAGTCGTCGGATTTGATTCCGGGCACATGCCCTGCAGGCGTCTGGAAAGCATGGGGGTTCGGCAGGGGAAAACTGTAACGAGAGTCAGCTCTCAGCTGATGGGCGGCCCGATCACCATATCCGTTGACGGGCGGCAGACCGCCATGGGACGGGGTATAGCGTCGAAGGTGAAAGTGAAACTTCTGGAACGGGAAAATTCAGGCAGAATGAGCCAGAACTAATTTCAGGAAAAAGATTCCGATGCGCATATTACTTATGGGAAGTCCGAATGTGGGTAAAAGCGCCATATTCTCGCGCCTTACCGGCACGCATGTCGTCGCCTCCAACTATTCCGGAACGACGGTTGAATTTACCAGTGGAAATTTAAGGCTGGAGAAAGAAACCGCCGAGATTATCGACGTTCCGGGCTCATACACCCTCGAACCCACCAACGCGGCCGAAGCGGTGGCGGTGGAGATGTTAAAGGAGGGCGATATAATCATCAACGTTCTGGACGCTACAAACCTCGAACGAAACCTGAATCTCACCCTCCAGCTTCTGCAAACCGGCAAGCCCATGGTGGTGGCGCTTAACATGTGGGACGAAGCGCTCGAACACGGCATCGACATAGATACCGACGAGCTTGAGAAACAGCTCGGCGTGCCCGTGGTGCCTACATGCGCCATCAGCGGTGAGGGCGTAAAACTGCTAACCGAAAGACTCGGGGATGCCGCCACCATAAAGCCGAAAACCGAACCGGAAGATATATGGCATAGGGTCGGAGAGATAATAGATAAGGTCCAGCATATAGAGCACAGGCATCCTACAGCCGGCCAGATGCTCAGCCACGCCACCGTGCATCCCGTGATCGGGCCGTTCATAGCGGCAGTGGTATTGTTTCTGAGCTTTGCTTTCGTTGCCTATATCGGCGATTGGCTCCATGAAGAAGTCATGGAAGAGATTTTCGAATTTGTCTGGGAACCCGTGACCGGATGGATATCTGCGGCTCTCGGGGGAGAAGGTTTCTTCCATAGCGTTCTTATAGGCGAACTGATAGAAGGCGAGATAGACATGAATGAATCGTTCGGGCTTCTCACAACGGGGCTTTTCATCCCGATAGCCGTCATCCTTCCTTTTATTTTCTGTTTTTACTTCATACTGAGCCTGCTTGAGGATATAGGATATCTCCCGCGTCTCGGCGTGTTAATAGACACCCTCATGCACAGAATGGGGCTTCACGGACTGTCAATCGTGCCCATGATGCTCGGGCTGGGATGCAACGTGCCGGGCGCCATGGCCGGGCGCATTCTGGAAACAAGAAAGGAGCGTTTTATCGCCCTGACCCTCGTGTCGATCTGCGTGCCATGTATGGCCCAGCTAGCCATGGTGGCCGGATTGCTGGGCGAAGCGGGAATCATCGGGCTTGCGGTACTATTTTTTACGCTGGTGATCCTCTGGATCGCGCTGGGCATATCGATGAAATTCCTCCTGAAAGGTGAGACGCCCGAGATACTCGTCGATATACCCCCTTACAGATTGCCATACTGGAAATCGCTCTTAAAAAAGGTTTACATGCGCATGATGGGGTTTATCCGCGAAGCCCTGCCATACGTGCTGCTCGGCGTCTTTGCCGTTCAGCTTCTGTACACGCTGGGGGTTATCGACCTCCTGGATCGTTTTTTTACCGCGCCTGCACAGATGTTGTTCGGGCTGCCGGGGGAGGCCGTAGGGCCGCTGCTGGTCGGTTTTCTGCGCAAAGACGTGGCCGTTGGAATGCTTGCGCCGCTCGGACTGGAGCTGCGACAGCTCATCGTGGCAAGCGTGATACTGGTAATCTACTTCCCATGCGCCGCAACGTTCGTGGTGCTTTTCAAAGAAATGGGTCTGCGCGATTTGCTTAAAGCGACGGCTGTCATGATAGTCGTGGTGCTCGTAACCGGCACCGGATTAAACGCCATACTTCGCATTGCAGGGCTGTAAATTACCCAACTCTGCATACATAACCGCAATTACTTGCGACGCAAATATGAGACCCTTCAGCCTGCTTATAAAACCAGCTTCCGCCGATTGTAACCTGAATTGCGATTACTGTTTTTACCTGGATCGCCGACAGCTTTATCCGCACTCCGCCAAACACCGCATGACGGATGAAGCACTCGAACAAATGATCCGAACTTTCATGGCAACGCCCCAACCGCAGTATTCTTTCGGCTGGCAGGGCGGAGAACCTTTGCTTATGGGGCTCGATTTTTTCAAACGCGTAACGCAGCTGCAAAAAAAATACGGCAGATCCGGCAAAGCCGTCGCCAACGGACTGCAAACCAACGGCATATTGATTGACGATGAAATGGCCGGGCATCTGGCGCGCTATAATTTTCTGACCGGAATCAGCCTCGACGGCCCGGCTCAAATCCATAACCGATACCGACGTTCCGCAGGCGGAAGTGATACCCACGAGCGCGTTATCAGCGGAATTCGGACACTGCAACGCCACGGAGCTGAATTCAACATCCTCACCCTGGTCAGCGATGCAAACGTCGGGAAACCGCTCAAAACATACCGCTACCTGCGCGAACAGGATTTCAGATACCACCAGTATATAGAATGCGTGGAGTTCGACAACGAAGAAAATCTGCTGCCTTTTGCCATCACAGGCAAACAGTGGGGCGATTTTTTGTGCGCCGTTTTTGATGAATGGTACAAACACGATACGCGCCGAATTTCAATCCGCCACTTCGATTCCATCCTTGCGGTCATGCTCGGCCAACCACCCACAATGTGCTCCATGGACGAGGACTGCCGACAGTACTTCGTTGTGGAACACAACGGCGATGTCTATCCATGTGATTTTTTCGTGCGGCCGCAGCTGCGACTTGGCAACATCATGAACTCCGGGTGGGATGAATTTCTGAAATCCCCTCTTTATGAATCCTTCGGCGCGCGAAAAAGACAATGGAACCGGGAGTGCGGACACTGCCCTTACCTCCGGTTCTGCGCCGGGTGCTGCACAAAAAACCGTCCGGGTTCTGGAGACAAACCCGGCCGCCTGAGCATACTTTGTAGCGGTTGGAAGCAGTTCTACGAACATACTCTCGACCGCTTCAAGGTGCTTGCAAACCGCGTCCGCAGAGAAAACCAGCCCACCCCCCCGCCACCCGCGCCAAAACGAAAAAAAACAAACCAAAAAATCGGCCGCAACGACCCATGCCCATGTAAAAGCGGCAAAAAATACAAAAATTGCTGCGCCTCCCCACTTTTTTGAAAAAAAGTAATGCTTGATTTTTGCGTGTCTTTACGCTATACTTATAGGGGTTTTCTGTGTCGCTATCTGGAGAGGATCCATAATTGCTGGAAAAAAGGCATAATTTTACGCTGATCGAGCTTATCCTCGCATCGGTCATACTCCTGATCGCTGTGCTTGGCTCCGCTTCCTTTTTTTTCGCAGGCAGGCGCAGCCTGGCAAGAGCCCGCATACAGCGTGAAGCCACCTGGGCTGCCGTGGACGCGATGGAAAAGTATAAGAGTACCGGCGAAGGCCTGACTGAAGAAGAAATACCACTTCTGTATCATACCGGCAGCATAGACATAGAAGTAGTAAAATATGACGCTAACGACGAAGAGATAGTAAATGGGGAAGGAAACGGAGAGGAGGCGATTTACCGAAAAGTGACCGTGACCGTAACCTGGAACGACGGCCTGGATCAGAAAAAACTGGTGACCTATATTGCCGGGGCGGGAGATTAATTGTGGCGGAAGGAAAGACAAATAAAACCCGATACTTCACAATTATTGAGCTGATAATAGTTGTGCTGATCTCCCTGATAGTCCTGCTCCCGATGACCGCAATGATGTTCTCAATAGCGCGAAACTGGCAGACAAGCAACGAAGTCAGGCAGCTGCAGGAGGAACTTGACCTGGCCGCATATTCCATCAAAGGCCTGATAGAAGAGGCTTCAAGCTTTGAAATCGAGGATACAGAGTCGCAATCGCGCATTGAACTGAACAGGGCGGACTGGGCGGAAACAAAAATTATAAAGGAAAACGACGGCAAATTAAGCATAGGCCATATGGATAACGTGATCGACAGCCTGACCGGGCTGCGGTTTGAAGACAAAGGCAACGCAACGGTACTGGTGACGATAGATGCCGAACGCGCGGGCAGAGAGGGAAAGAGGGAATTTCACGTGCGGCTGAGAAACTGAACTGCCCCCGGCACTTAAGTCCTCAGTAAAATACGTGTGTTTGCGCATATATTCGTAGGGGCGAAACATCTTTCGCCCTTTTGAGAGATTCAGGGGCGTTTTAACGTTTGGGCGAAAGATTTTTCGTAAGTGTTCAGTGAACCACGTTGGTTTACTACATGGTTGCCTTTTGTAGCGCAGGCGTCCCGCCTGCATCGTACGGGAGGCCGGGGCGCTACACAAAAACGAATGCAGGCGAGGACGCCT